>JAERMM010000213.1 GCA_016844585.1 Chloroflexota bacterium
GGGGCGCCGAAGGTGGTGGGGTCTTCAACTGCCCTGCGCTCATGGACGGTTGGCCCGAGGAAAATGCGAATCCGCAGCGCTGGGATGAGGTGCCGCGACGAGCCTACGATCCTATCGAGCGTCTCGAGGCCCTCGATAGCGACGGCGTCGACGCCGAGGTCCTCTTTCCCAATAACCCGGGCGCGTCGTTCTTTCAGTCCGGAGATCCGGAGTTCGAGTTGGATTGCGTGCGAGCGTACAACGACGCGGCTGGAGAATGGCGCGCGATCAGCGATCGATACGCTCCTCTGGTGATGCTGCCGTTCCTGAGCGAGCCCAGGGTGATCACCGCCGAAATCGAGCGCGCCGTGAAGATGGGCCACCGCGGCGTGAACACCCTCGCCGAGCCGAGCTCGCTGTCGGCACTGCTTCCACACTTCAGTGATCGTCATTGGTACCCGATCTGGGAAGCTTGTGAGCAGATGGGCATTCCCGTACATATTCACGCCTCGGCCGGAATGGGCCAGGTAGTTGGCGTGCCTCGGTGGGCTGGATTCACGCCGCATCAGCACCATTCGGCATTCACCATCCCGTGCGGGGCATGGCCGGCCCAGCTTATTCCCAACCTCATCTTCTCCGGCATCGCCGATCGATTCCCGCGCCTGCAATGGGTCTTTGCCGAGACAGGCATCGGATCAGTCAACTACGTCGTCGCCGCTTGCGATCACGAGTGGGAGGCGCGCCATCTGTGGACCGAAGGACTCGCCACTCGGCCAAGTGAGATCGTCCACCGACAGATGCATGTGAACTTCTGGTATGAGGTGGCCGGCATCGCGGAGCGAGGCCGGATTGGCGTCGAGAACATCATGTGGGAGTCGGATTTTCCCCATGTCGCCTCCACCTACCCGCGGTCCCGCGCGTTCGTCGAGCATTGCCTTGAAGGCGTTCAAGAGCCGGATCGCAGCAAGATGCTCTACGAGAACGCGATGCGGCTCTATAAGCTATAAGCGAAATAGCTATCAGCTATCAGCAGTCAGCAGTCAGCAGTCAGCTGTCAGCTGTCAGCAGTCAGTAATCAGTAATCAGTAATCAGGTGTCAGCTCGTTGAGGGATTTCAGACAGCTCAAGGTCTGGGACAAGAGCCACAAGCTGACGCTGGCCGTGTACCAGGCGACCGCTCCGTTCCCGCGGGACGAACTGTACGGAATCGTAGGCCAGATGCGGCGCTCGTGTTCCTCGATACCCGCCAATATAGCCGAGGGCTGTGGCAGGAATGGAAACGCTGAGTTGGCTCGATTCATGCAGATTGCTATGGGGTCCGCGAGCGAGTTGGAGTACCATGTACTTCTTGCCCACGATCTTGGCTTTCTCAGTGACGCGCAGCACGACCGACTCACCTACGACGTAATCGAGGTCAAGAAGATGCTCGCCTCGTTCATCCAAACGCTCAAAGCTGATGGCTGACAGGCCAATAGCTGACCGGCTGATAGCTGACAGCTTGATGGCTGACAGGCTGATAGATGACAGGCTGATAGCTGACAGGCTGATAGCTGACAAGCTGACCGGCTGATGGCTGACCGCTTTATCAGCGTCGACGACCACGTCCAGGAGCATCCGCACGTGTGGACCGACCGCATGTCTGCCGCACAGTGGGGTGACCGAATTCCCCACGTGGCCGAGCGCAGCGACGGAACTGGGTACTGGGTGGTCGATGGGCTACCCATCGATCTCCGCGGTGTTGCTTCCGCGGCAGCAGCCATGTCCGATCGGCTCGAAGCACCCGAGCGCTGGGAGAATGTTCCGAAAGCTGCGTACGATCCGACGGCGCGGCTCGCTGCGATGGACGCCGATGGCATCGATCGCTCAGTGCTTTACCCGACGGTGGCGGGCTTGGCCGGGGAAACCTTCGGACGGATCTCCAATCCCGAGCTGGAGTTGGCATGCGTCCGTGCCTATAACGACTGGCTGATCGACGAGTGGGCCTCCGTAAGCGCCCGCTTCATTCCCCAGTGCATCGTGCCCCTCTTCCCCGTTTCTGCTACCGTCGCCGAGATCCGCCGCTCTGTAGAAAAGGGCCACCGCGCCGTGGTGTTCCCATCGATTCCGATGCACCTACGCGACGTTCCGCATCTGAACGAGCCGGAATACGATCCGGTCTGGGCGGCGTGCCAGGAGCTCGAGGTTCCCCTGTGCATGCACGCTGGCGCATCAACCAAGGTACAGTTTCCGCTCCACCAGGATCTCCGGCCCGCCCTGGCCGACGCGCTGCGGGCGGTGACGGGTCCGGTCTCCACCGTGTTCGGGCTAACCAACCTGCTCCTGTCCCGGATTCTCACGCGCTTCCCTCACCTGAACGTCATCTTTGCCGAGAGCGCCCTTGGCTGGAGCGCGTTTTATCTCGAGTATGCCGACCACCAGTTCGAACAGGACCACATCACCGAAGAAGGGTACGAGCTCAAGCCTTCGGAGCTTTTCAAGCGCCAGTGCTTCTTCACGGGTTGGTACGACGACGTGGCTGCGTCAGCTCGATTTGTTGGCGCCGACCATATCCTCTGGTCCACGAATTTCCCGCTGGCATCTTCGACGTGGCCCGAAAGCCAGCAGACGATTGCGCGCAGCTTCGTTGGCGTGACGCCTGAAGCCCGGGAGCGCATCCTCTGGCGCAACGCCGCCAAGCTCTATCACGTGGGCGCATGAAGAAAAACACGAGCCTGCTCAGCGGCGCCCTTCTGGCAGCGCTCGTCGGCCTGCTCGCCTGCTCCCCGGCTCGGTCGGTATCCACGTCAACTGACGTATCTCCAGCGAGCAGCTCGCCGGCGCCCAAGCGCCTCGTGGCTGGCATCATGGGCGACCCGCCAACCCTTCGCAACACCGTGCATGCAACCGGCGGCTCCGGATCGACTCCGGGACTGGACGCGGGGGAGGACATGCTCAACGTCGGACTGACCACCCTCGACAACCGCGGCGTCTTGCTTCCACGCCTTGTTGAGGCGGTTCCGACCGTTGAGAACGGATTGTGGAGAGTCTTCTCCGACGGCCGCATGGAGACCAGCTGGAAGATCCGAACCGGCGCCCAATGGCACGACGGCGCGGCGTTCACCGCGCAAGACCTCGCGTTCACATTGCGTGTCGGACAAGACCGAGACCTCGCCCTCTTTCGGGACTCCATCTATGACTCAATCGAGACGCTCGACGCTCAAGGTCCGCATACATTGGTCGTAAAGTGGCGAGCGCCGTTCATCGAAGCCGATCGACTTTTCGGGACGGGGACTACGAGCGTGCCCATCCCGTGGCACCTCCTCGATCAACCGTACACAGAGGACAAGGCAAACTTCCCGCTCCTGCCGTTCTGGGGCTCCGAGTTCACTGGAACCGGTCCGTTTAGACTCAAGGAGTTTGTCCGGAGTAGCCACCTCGTGCTCACAGCAAACGACCGCTACGTGCTCGGTCGCCCGAAAATCGACGAGGTCGAAGTGAAGTTCATCCCGGACTCCAGCACGCTCGTAGCGAATCTCCTCGCTGGCTCCGTGGAACTGACCCTGGGTCGAAACCTTTCGTTGGACCAGGCGCTCCAAGTTCGCGACGACTGGAAGGATGGCCGGATCGAGGCGGGTCCAACCAACTGGATCGCGATCTATCCGCAGTTTGTGAACCCAACTCCTTCGGTCATCGGAGACGCCCGCTTCCGGCGTGCCATGCTTCATGCCCTCGACCGTCAGACTCTGGGTGAGACGCTGCAGGGCGGGTACGGGTCGGTTGCGCACAGCATCCAGATTCCAGATAGCTCCGATTATCGCGTGGTCTCTGACGGCATCGTGCGGTACGAATACGATACCGGTCGGGCCGCGCGACTCCTCGATGAATTGGGCTTCACTCGGGGAGTTGACCAGCTTCTACGCGACGTCGGCGGCCAGAGGCTCAGCGTCGAGCTGCGCAACACTGGGCTTGACATCGAGATCAAGACGTCCCTCGCGGTCGCAGACTACTGGCAACGTTCTGGTGTGGCCACCGAACCGATGCCTGTGCCGCCGCAGCGCGCCCGGGACCGCGAGTATCGCGCGACGTATCCGGCATTCGAGCTGGTCGGAAATCCCAACAACCTCGCATCGCTGGCGCGCCTCCGCACGAGCCAGGTCCCGTTTCCCGAGAACAATTTCACCGGCCTGAACCGCGCCCGCTACTCGAGTCCTGACCTCGATGCGCTGCTGGAAGCGTACTTCACGACAATTCCCATGCCCGCGCGGACGGCACTGCTTTCCCAGATCGTGCGCCACATCAGCGACCAAGTTGTGTGGATGGGACTCTACGACCGGGTGGACCCGGCGATGATTGGGAATCGGGTGTGGGGCGTGACGCCGCGGACCCAGGATGCCACCCAGGGTTGGAATGCCCAGGAATGGGAGCTGAAATGATGGGATCGGGCCGGCGCCAACCGCGCGGCCCTTTGTCCGCCGGCCTGCTCGGGATCATGCTGCTCGCGGCCGCGTGCAGCTCCGGATCAGCGGGGCCGACTCTGGCGCGAGGCGGAGCCGCCGAATCGTCCTCGGCCGTGAAGCGGGTGGTGGCGGCCATCCTCTCCGATCCGCCCACCCTGCGGAATACCATCAACACCCGTGGTGCCTCAGGCTCGGTGCCCGGCGTTGACGCGGTCGAGGGCCTGCTGCATTCGGGGCTTGTAGCAGGCGACCACCGCGACCTGTTCCATGCCCGAATGGCAGAGGCAGTGCCAAGCCTGGAAAACGGACTCTGGAACGTCTTGCCTGATGGTCGAATGGACACTACTTGGAAAATCCGACCGAACGCGCGCTGGCACGACGGGACGCCGTTCACGGCTGCCGACCTGATCTTTACCCAAACCGTCGCAATAGACCCGGAGCTCGGCGTGTTCCGTGAGCCGGCCTTTGTCCTCATCAGCAGCATCGACGCGCCCGACCCGCAGACGGCGATCATCCGGTGGACGAAGCCATACATTGCCGCCGACGGACTGTTCGCCACTTCGACAGACGCGGCTCCCCTCCCCCGCCATCTCCTCGAACGGTCGTATCT
>JAERMM010000214.1 GCA_016844585.1 Chloroflexota bacterium
TTCCTGCTCGGCCTCGGCCCAAGAGCGCCACGGATGGCCTTCGAGCGCGTTCTCTCGTAGTGGCGCCAGCTCGACTGCGAGCTGCTTCCGAATCGCTTCGGTGAACGCCGCCGTAACGCCGACGTGGTGGAGCGTGTTCTCGCCGTCGTAGAGGCCGAGCAGCAATGAGCCGACCATCGTGCCTGGGCCGTTCTTGTGCCAGCGGAAGCCGGCGACCACGCAATCGGCGGTGCGCGCGTGCTTGACCTTGATCATCGTGCGTTTACCCGGTCGGTAGGGCTCATCCAGACGCTTGGCCATGACGCCGTCGAGCCCGGCGCCCTCGAAGCGACGGAACCAGTCCTCGGCGAGGGCACGATCGCGCGTGGCTGGCGATAGGTGCACCGGCTTCGGCGCAGCGCCGAGTACGCGCTCGAGATGCTCGCGCCGCACCTCGAGCGGCGCGTCTCGCAGATCGTCATCGCCCAGCGCGAGCAGGTCCCAGGCCACAAACGAGGCCGGTGTCTGTTCAGCCAGCAACGCCACGCGCGAGGCGGCCGGATGGATGCGCAGAAGCAGCGCCTCGAACTCGAGCCCGTCGGCGCCCGCGATCACGATCTCTCCATCGAGGACGCAACGCTCGGGCAGCGCGGCAACGAGCGGGGCCACCAGCTCCGGGAAGTATCGGTTCAGCGGCTTTTCATCTCGGCTCTGCAGCACGATCTCGTCGCCGTCGCGAAACACCAGCGTTCGAAAGCCGTCCCATTTGGGCTCGAACTGCCAGCCGTCGCCGCGAGGCAACTCGTCCGCGGCGGCGGACAACATGGGCGCGAGTGGTGGATCGAAAGGCAAGTTCACAGGGCAATTCTAGAGAATCCGAGCTTGCCAGAGCTGATTGCCCGGCCCAGGCAGGCTGCTTATCATCGTTGAAGCGACGTTGCGCGAGGATTGATGCGGTCCGATCCTTCGATGAACCTGTGACTGAGCTCGCCACGCGCATCGTGATGCACGTGGACATGGATGCTTTCTACGCGGCAGTCGAGGAGCGCCAGAACCCCGAGCTGAGGGGGAAGCCGGTCGTCGTGGGTGCAGACCCGAAGGATGGACACGGCCGTGGGGTCGTGACGACCGCGAACTACCTGGCGCGCAGGTACGGGATCGGGTCGGCAATGCCGATTTCGCGGGCCTGGCGGGCGGCGGAAGGTGCCCGGCGCAGAGGCGAGCCGGCAGCCATTTTCGTTCTTGGCGACCATGCGCTCTATCGGACTGTCTCGGGTCGGATCATGAATGTGCTCGAGTCTCGATCAGACCTCTTCCAGCAGGCCAGCATCGACGAGGCGTACCTCGACGTTTCGTCACTGAACACGTTCGAGACGGCCGCGCATCTTGCTCGTGAGATCAAAGAGGAGATCGCCGCGCGTGAAGGCCTGACCTGCTCCGTCGGTGTCGCCCCGAACAAGCTCGTGGCGAAGATCGCCTCCGACTTCCAGAAGCCGGATGGGCTGACCGTGATTCGGCCAGATGCGGTCCAGGAGTTCCTCGATCCGATGCCGGCGCGCGTCATACCGGGTATTGGCCCCAAGGCTGATGCGCTCTTGCGGGGTCGCGGCGTGACCACGGTTCGGGATCTGCGAGCCGTCCCGCTCGATGAACTGACGGCGTGGCTTGGACGGTGGGGCGCCGGACTCTATGCCAGCGCCCGAGGCATCTCGGACGACCCGGTTTCCAACGATTGGGAGCGGAAGTCGATTGGCGAGCAGGAAACATTCGAACGCGACACGCTGGAAGCGGGATTCATCGTCGATCGCGCGAAAGCCCTGACGTCTCACGTCTTCCGCGGACTGATCGCGAATCAGTTTGCCGAGTTCCGAACGGTGTCCGTCACTGTGCGCTTCTCGAACTTCACGACGCTAACCCGCTCGCACACGCCAAAGCAGCCGATCAAGAGCGCGGACGACATGTGGATCGAAGTGATGGCCCTGCTCCTGCCTTTCCTGGACCACAGGGAGAACCCGAAGCTACGGCCGATACGGCTCATCGGAGTGCGGGCAGAGCGGCTCGCCCGCTTGGAGGCGGCCGGGGACGAAACAACAAAGGAGGACGCTCTCCGGCCTCATCGGTGAGAATCTTCGGGCAACCTTTAACTTCCGTTCATCGCCAACCTGACTCACCCACCGCGGATTCTGGTTAAATAGGGAAGAGGCCCGTTTCGGCCTGATGGAGACACTATGGCAAACTCACACGGACGGTTCGTCTGGTACGAGCTTATGACGACAGACCTCGCCGCTGCGCGAACGTTCTATGGAAACGTTGTTGGCTGGCAAGCTATCGATGGCCAGATGCCCGGCATGGACTACTGGATGTTCACGGAAGGCGAAATGCCCGTAACTGGACTGATGAACCTGCCCGATGAGGCGCGAAACATGGGTACTCCGCCGAGCTGGATTGGCTACATCGCCGTCGACGACGTCGATGCGTCCACGTCGATGGTGACGGCCAACGGAGGGAAGGTCTACCGGCCGGCAACGGACATTCCGAACGTCGGTCGCTTTTCGATCGTGGCCGATCCGCAGGGCGCCGCGTTTGCGCTGTTCAAGTCCGCAAACCCCGAGCAGGATCAGCCGCAGGATATGACCGCGAAGGGCCGCGTCGGCTGGCACGAGCTATACGCGGTCGACCAGGCGAGCGTCTTCGACTTTTACGCCCGGCTGTTCGGTTGGAAGAAAGCAGAAGCCATGGACATGGGCGAGATGGGGGTCTACCAGACATTTGGCGCTGCTGACGAGGCGGACGTCGGATTGCGGGGGAACATGCTGGGCGGCATGATGAACAAGCCGCCGATGCTGCCCGTGGCGGTGTGGGGCTATTACTTCAACGTTGGCAACATCGACGAGGCAGCCGAGCGGGTGAAGGCCGCGGGCGGGCAGGTTACGATGGGTCCCCAGGACGTGCCCGGCGGCGGTTTCGTTCTGTCGGGCATCGACCCTCAGGGTGCAGGCTTCGCCCTTTTCGGCAGCCGCTGACCCACCACCGGGCTCCCGAGCCGAGCGATCGAGCCCGCTCTTGCTCGAGAAGAGTGCGCTTGATCTGCACGCCCCACCGGTACCCGCTCAGCGCGCCACCGGAGCGGACGACGCGGTGGCAGGGAACGGCGAGCGCTGTGGGGTTGGAAGCACAGGCTCGCCCAACGGCTCGCGCTGCGCCCGGTTCGCCGATCATCTGCGCTACTTCCCCGTAAGAGCGAGTCTGGCCATAGGGGATCTCGCGGAGGGCGGCCCAGACACGCTCCTGGAACACCGTCCCATGGACGTCAAGGGCCAGGTCGAGGATTGCCCCACGGCCGCCGAAATGGTCGAGGACGGCTCGCGCATACGGCGCGATGGCCTCGGCATCGCAGGTCAGCGTGGCGCGGGGGAAATCCGCCGCTAGCTCCTGCACCAACGCGGCATCCTCTCCAAACTTCACGGCGCACACGCCTCTGTCCGTGGCACCGAGAAGCATCCGCCCAAGGGGAGTATCTGTGAGCGAGTAGGAGATACACGGGCCTGGCCCGGCATTTCTGTGAGTGCTTGGGGTCATGCTCAACTCCTTGAAACTCATTATTCGATTCTCGAGCTCAAACGGGAGTTCGAAGCGTCCGGGCGTCATCGGGCTCCCACCGCGTCCGCCAGCTTGAGGACGGTGTTCCAGTTCCGACCGGTGCCGCGTGTCCCCAGTTTCGATTCGATAACTGCGATCGTCAGTCGCGAGCGGCCGATCCCGTCCGGGTAGGTGACGTAGGCCTGGCTTCCGACGGCGCGAACTTCTTCCCTGCCCACAACCGCGGCACGCAACGCATCCACGGCGGCTTCGTCGGGCGCCGCCTTGAGGAACATGACCACGAGGTGGCTCGGGTCCCGCTCTGCAATCTCCGCGAACGGGTTGCTGCTGACGACCTTGGTCCATTCATCGGCGGTCCGCACCAGAAAGTCCGTGCGCAGATCAAGCCTGCTGGCCGCTTCGCGCTCCAGCAGGCGTTCGATGTTGGCGCCCGGCTGAGCATCGCTCCGAAAGACGAGATTGCCGCTCTGCAGCAGCGATCGTACATCGCCAAAACCCAGACCTGTCAGAAGATTGCGCAGGTCGGCCATCGCAACCTGGGCATGGCCCCCGACGTTGATCCCGCGCAGAAGGGCGACATAGTCTATCATCGCCAAACTACTCCCACGCCACGGTGCGCGCCCTCGCAGCCTCCATGTTGATCGTCAGGAGATGCACGCGCTCACCGGGTTGCAGACAGCAGCGCCGAGAGGTCACAGTCGAGAAGGTCGCCGATGCGATCGACCGTGACGTCGGCCGGCGGGTAAGAGGCCACGGCTTCAGTGTCGTGAGCGTAGTGGCCCTGGCGCGGGAAGACCGTAGTCAAGCGGTCGGCCCAAACCTGTTTCATCGCCGCGAGAATGCGCACCTTGTCGTCCACCATGAGGTAGCGTCGGGCCGGGTAGCGCGCCTCAACATCGTCCAACATCTGCTCCTTACGAATGTAAATCAGCACGTTCCCACCGACGGCTTCCCACAACCCAGACCGCTCGATCTTGCGCGGCTGGAATACGACATCGCCGTCGGTCAGAATCACAACGGGCGCCCAGGCCTTGAACCGTTCAACTACCGCGAGCGCGCCAGGGAAGAGGCGATCCGCGAATGGGTAGTTGACCAGGAACAATGAGACGGTGAGCAGATGCGGATCGCGCGGATGCTCATGGCGGTAGCGTTGTAAGGCGCCCAGATAGTCAGCGTAGCCAATCTCGACTCGGAGCTCCTCGAAGATATCCCAGTAGCGCGCAGCGGACTGATCACCGAACGTCGCTGCGAGATGATTCCTGAGATCGCGTTCGACGCAATCGCTGTCCAGGAGCGTGTTGTCGACATCCAACAGGATGACGATCTCCGGGGACGATACCATCAGCTACTCCTCGACCATCGTACCATCTGCCGATCTGTGAAATTCGTCTGATCTGACCCCGAACTCGACGCGTCGATACTGCCGCGGCCCGCAACGGTCGGACGTTGCCATAGCCGCCGGATTGTGACATTCGTCACGAACCGTCGAATTCCAGGTATCGGGCCTTTACACTGCAACCCAACGTTTACGTGGGGGAATCGCAGGTGACGGCCGCCCGGTTGTTCAGCTTCGCCCCGGGCCCGAGCCTGTTGACTCGCTCGATCGCGGGCAAGATCGTGATCCCCTACCTCATTCTCGTCTTCCTGCTGGCGATGCTCGGGACTTACGTAACGGTCAACCTGATCGTCGGCTCGCTCGAGCAGCGCGTTCAGCAAGACCTCGCTTCCAGCGGCCGCGCGGCGAACGAAGCCATGGTCGTTCTGGAGACCGACCAGCTCAACCTGCTGCGTCAGATGGCGTTCACCGTCGGAGTCGATGACGCGCTCGCCGCGCGTGACACTGACGCGTTGCTTCGTTTGCTATCGCCACTCGCTGCAACGAGCGACGCCGCCTATGTCGATGTCTTCGCGCCCAACGGGCAGCAAATCCTGGCTCTTCGCTCGCCGCGACTTGGCCCAACGGCCGGGGACCGCGTCGATCCCGCGGCCAGCTCCTGGTCGCCTGTCGCTCGCGTGCTCGCTGGATCGCGCGATCGACTGGGCGATAGGTTCACGTCGGCTATCCCATCACCGTGGGGAGGCCTGCTCGTTACGGCCAGCCCCGTGGACCATGACGGGATGCTCGTCGGGGCCATCAGCGTCGCCATTCCCGCGGACGAGGTGGCCGCTCGGCTAAGCCGCGAGGGCGGGGCGAAGGGGATCACTCTCTATTCGACGGACGGCGTCGTCGGCACAACACTCAAGGCCTCGCCGTCGACCAGGTCGCAGGCGCTGGCAATCGACCCTGCGTCTCGCGATGCCATAGACAATGGAGATCGCATCGTGGTTCGGCGCGTCGCGATGGACGGCCTCCCCTACATTGAGATCCTCGGGCCCCTGGCCGTGCGCCAGGAGTTGGGATTGATCCTCGGCGTCGGGAATCTGGGGAGTCTGCTGGACGATCCCAGCGCGGACACCCGAAATGCCATGCTGTGGCTCTTCAGCCTGGTGATCGTAGCGGTACTGGCGATTGGACTGTGGCTGGCGGCGCGCATCAGCGGCCCGCTGCGCGCCCTCGTCGACGCAACGGCTCGAGTCGTCCGCAACGACCTGGAGTTCCAGGTACCGGTGCAGTCCCGAGACGAGACTGGCGTCCTGACAGCCGCTTTCAACGAGATGACGGCTGGTCTGCGTGAGCGGGAGCGGTCCCGAGTCGCCATCGAGAAATACATGAGCCCGAAGGTGTATCGGTTGATCCAGGATGGCGAGTTGAAGAAGATGGGCGGCAGCCGACGCGAGATCACCGTTCTGAAGACCGACATTCGTGGATTCACAACCCGAGCGGAAGCGATGGACCCCGAGGAGCTGGTTGAGTTTCTCAATCGCTACTTTGAGCGCATCGTCGCGAAAGTAAGCAAATACGACGGAGAAGTTGACAAATACATGGGCGACTCTATCCTCGCGAAGTTTGGGGCGACCCAGTGGTACCCGGACCACGCGCGGCAGGCAGCCCTTGCAATGGTCGAAATGATTGAAGCGTGCGACCTGCTGAACGAAGAGCTCGTCGCCGAGGGCCATGCCGCGATCAAGATGGGTATCGGAGTGAACACCGGCACGGCTGTTGTCGGCAACCTGGGCTCGCCCGAGCGAATGGAATACACCATCATCTCGGATGCGGTGAACACCGCCCAGCGGATTGAGGACCTGTGCAGCGAACTCGGCTGGGACTTGCTGATGAGCGAAGCCACATACGCCGAGGCTGAGGATGCCATCGCCGTCGGCATGCCGTGGGAAGTTCAACTTCGTGGACAGAGCCGTCAGACCCTCGTCTACCCGGTGCTGGGCCGCAAGGGCGAGGTCCCATCCCACCGCCTTCGGGCCTACCAGGCGCTGCAGCTACGGAGCACCGTCACCAACGATCGCCTCGCCCTTCAAGTGACGCCGAACTGATCCACACGTGATCTCGAACCGTGAACCCGGTCCGTCTGCAGCGGTTGGACATGCACCTTTCGTGGTGCTGGGATCGCTCACCATGGCAGCAGCCGCGGCGGGCATGTTTCTCGTCGCGATGATGCGGACCCTGGCCGCATTCGGCGATCTCCACGACTACAGCTCGCCGTTCGTAAATCATGACTTCTTCGCAGATTACGGCCCCCAATTCACGGGCCGCGACATACCGCTGCTTGCCGTCACGTTCGACAGAACTACCGGAGCGGCGACGACCCAAACGATCTTCGCGAACACCGAGTTCGCGCCTCTCCGACCACAGGTCGTCGCGGCCTCCCACCAGGACGAGGAAGCGCGCCAAGCCGCTGGAGACCGACGGGTCCTCACCCAATGGACCGATTCCGCGCCCCTAAGGACCAATGGAGCGGACAGCAAGATCCAAGAGCCGAGGCTAACCCCGACCGCCGGTGATGGCGGCCCCGCGTCAACGGGATCCGCGAATCAGCAAGTCGGGGCCTCGGGTAACGAGGGGGGCGCTGGCGCGGGCACAGCCACCCCCAGTCTCTCTGTGACGGCGGCTGCATCCGTGGTGCCCGAGGGGGCAGTTAACCTCATAGATGGGGTCCTGGCGGAGCCGTCGGTTGCCGCGCCAGCCGATAACTCGGATGATGCTGCCTCGACAGCGCCGGCCCGCCCTTCCCCGGACACCGCAGCGACGACCCTGTCGGGATCTCCACAAGCAGACGAAACCGGCGCGCATGCGCTCGCCGCGCCAACCCGGTCGACTGGCTCAGGTTCATTCCCTCCGAACACGGGCTCTGGAGGCGACGTTGCCACCACGCCGACGCCGACGCCGTCGCCAACACCAGTTCCGGACGTGACATCGAGTCCGACGGCTACATCTGCGCCATCAAGTGCCGAAGCTATTCCGACGACGGTTGCCGCGGTTCCCACCGTTGTGGCCAACGCAGGAGAAGTGGTG
>JAERMM010000215.1 GCA_016844585.1 Chloroflexota bacterium
GGGTTGGGCTGTTCGCCCATTAAAGCGGTACGCGAGCTGGGTTCAGAACGTCGTGAGACAGTTCGGTCTCTATCCACTGCGGGCGTAGGGAATTTGAGGGAGGCTGACCCTAGTACGAGAGGACCGGGTTGGACGGACCTCCGGTGTACCAGTTGTCCTGCCAAGGGCACCGCTGGGTAGCCGACGTCCGGTCGGGATAAGCGCTGAAAGCATCTAAGTGCGAAGCCCTTCCCAAGATGAGATTCCCCTGGGGGTTAACCTCATAAGGCCACAGGAAGACTACCTGTTAGATAGGCCGCATGTGTAAGGCGGGTAACCGTTTCAGCTAAGCGGTACTAATGGCCGAAAGGCTCAACCACGTGCCGCGCGCCGTGCCGCGCCAACAGGACCGATCCCTATCAGTCAATCAACTCATATGCAATGCCCATGTCATTCTGAGCGAAGCGAAGAATCCGTCCTACGGTCGCCGGAGTCACGGATTCTTCGGCAGCGGGCCTCAGAATGACAGATTCCAAACTGGTCCTGGTGTTTCTAGCGAGGTGGACCCACCCGTTCCCATCCCGAACACGGAAGTGAAACGCCCCAGCGTCGACGATACTGGAGAGGCAGCTCTCTGGGAAAATAGACCAATGCCAGGGCCACATTTGCCTCAGCCGTTCGCCTTCAGGCGCGGGTTTCCAGCGGTCCCTCGGAAGGGGTACAATAGCTGAGAAGCACACGCCACATGGCGCCGGCTTCCCATCGTCGCGGGATGGAGCAGCGGTAGCTCGTCGGGCTCATAACCCGAAGGTCGTGGGTTCGAATCCCACTCCCGCTACCAACAGAAGAGCCGCCTCGTAAGAGGCGGCTCTTCTGGAGTTTCAGCTTCGCTGCCGTCGTGTCCAACTCCCGCCCCAGTCGCCCACCTTTGCCCCCGACATCAACAAGCGCGGAGGCCTCCGGTGTCGAAGTGGACCAAGAAAACGTACAAGCTCGACGCCATGTATGGCTGGGAATGCAAACCCGGCTACACGATCTTTGTGGCCGATAGGGGCGCCGTTCGCTTCGACTTCCCCGAGGACTGGATCTTCGACCCTGGGGACGAATCCGGCTCCATCCTCAAGTTCCATGACCGAGAGCCACCGGACGACGACTGCGTGCTCCAGGTCTCCATCTTTCGCATTCCGCCCGGAATGCCGTGGAATGACGCCCCTCTGAGCAGCATCTTGTCCGACGTGATCAAGGACCCCGAGCCCGACGAGACGCGGGGCCCTCTCATCCCGGCGGGCCAAGCCGACATCGACCTGTTGTGGAGGGAGAGTTGCAGGCAGGAAGATGGTCGGCCCGCGTGCTCTCGGCAATGCCTCGCTCGTGGGAACGGCATCATGGTCTTGATGACCCTCGATTTCTGGACCGACGACGCTCCGCGAGTCGTTCCCGTTTGGGACGAGATTCTTCGCACGCTCCGTCTCGGCGAGTACGTCCGTAAGCCGGGTCCGCGACGCTAGCACCGATATAATCCGGCTGGAACTTCGCCCCCGTCGTCTAGTGGCCCAGGACGCAGCCCTTTCAAGGCTGAGATCGCCGGTTCGAATCCGGCCGGGGGTACCACCCCAGTCTTCCGTCCGGCAAACGGGAACCCCCTCGAAGGCGAAACCAACGTCCCGTCGGAATCCTGTGGAACACCACGGGCGCCCTCGATGGTCGCTGCTCGCTCTACGAGTCGCCCTTGTGCGGCGGTCGCTCATTCAAGTTACGCGGTCCCAGTAGGAAGCGAGGGATGCGCCGTCGGCGCCCTGAGGCGTGGAAGGAGAACGACCAACCCCGCCGCGGCGAGTAGAACGAGCTGTGGAAGGGTTGTCTCCCAGGTCGGGAAAATCCCGAGAAAGTCCAACGAAGGAATCGGCGCCGGAGTCGAAGGCGCAAGGCCCGACACCTGCAGCGCGTGAACGCCGGTTCCAATGAACTTGAAAGCCAGGTAATAGAGAAGGACGCTCGAAACGTAGAAAAACGGCCGCATCGGTATCTGCACGCCGAACATCAGGATCAAAAGTCCAATCACGACCAATCCCGCGGTTCCCAGGCCGAGACCAAGCGCCAGGTCCTGAGTTTCGATCGCACTGGCGATGCCGAAATAGAACAGCACGGTTTCTGCGCCCTCGCGGAAGACCGCCAGGAAGCTGATTACTCCCAGAGAGAACAGGCTGCCCCCTGCGATGGCAGCACTGGTCTTCTCCCTGATGTAGGTCTGCCAAGCAGAGAGACTCGCCCTGGAATGCAGCCAGTAGCTGACATACAGAAGCAGACCGGCTGCTAGCAGTCCGGTGATCCCTTCGATAAGCTCGCGGCTGGCCCCTGCAGTGGCCGCGGTGAAGACCCGCTGGAGCGCAAACGCTCCGACGACACTTACCAACACGCCCAGGCCAGCCCCACCCCACACCCACACCTGCTTGTCGCGGGCGCCTGACTTCGCGAGGAATGCCACCAGGGCGGCCACTACCAGCAGCGCTTCTAACCCCTCGCGAAACAGAATGATGGCAGCGTCAGCAACACCATAGTGGGCGGGGGATGCCGCGATGGGTTCCAGATCGGCCCGCATTCGGTGCAGCACCTGGGCGGCCTCGGCCGTCTTCGCGGGACTTGCCGCCAGCATGGCACGAGCCTCGCCCATGCCGTCCTCTGTTGATCGATACACGGCGGCGCTGCGCGTCTTTACCTGGCCCTCCACGTCCAGCCACAGGCTACTGAACCGATGCAAGTCGGCCGCCGCGGCCGTCGCGTTCCCCTGGGCCACGTTGGCGATCGCAGCGTCGAGCGTGTCCATCAGATCATCGAGTCCAGCCGCTGCCGCCGAACCACGTGGCGCGTCGGCAGCCACCGTTCCCGCGACGAACGGCTTGAGCTCGGCGCGCAACCCGGCCAGACTCTGGCGAAGGATTTGAGCAGACGGCGCCGCCACCCGCAAAGCGTCACCGACGCGCACCATGGCGCTCTCAATGTCGGCGTAACCCTGGCGGGAGGCGTCTCGGAACCCATCCTCGACGTCAAGCCACAGTTCACCGAAGGCCCTCCAGTTACGGCGGGCGCTGGCCCAATCACCGCTTCCCGTGTCAGCTTCAACCAGAGCCGCAAGTTGATCGAGGCGCCCCGCATCAGTCTGGACGGCGACGGGGATGGCGCTCTGCGCAAGGACGCCCGGGACCGAGAACCCAACCACCAGGAACGACAGCGCGACCATTTGAAGGAACATTGAGCAGCGAGTGAATCGAACGGTGTGACGCATGTCCTTAACCCTCACCAGATGAAGAACTGGAGCAACCACATAGAGGTTGACACGCAGCTTATTAGTTTGTACTAATATTCCCATAGTCCCGCGGCTAATCTACTACAGCAGCTTGTGCGCACGCAAGCTGCGAGACAAGGATTCACCATGATTCGGTTCCCCCTTCATCCTTTGGCCGTTCTACTTGTGGTTACGACTACAGCGGCCTGCGGAACCCCGACCGCTGCACCGGTCGCCCCACCACCCGCCGGTTCCACGTCGCCGTTAGTCACCTCATCCCCATCAGCCACGTCGTCCCCGTCTGCGTCGGCGCCTTCGGCCGCCCCAGCAGCTCAGCAGCCCGCCGGCGTCACCAGCAATCAAGAAGCTGCCCGAGAGATCGTCGCCACTCGCCAGGCGTACGAAGAGGCCTATCGAGCATTCCAGCAAGGCGACCGGGCACAAGCTCTGGAGATCATGAATACAGCCTACCTCGACCATTTCGAGCGGGTAGAGCCGTGGATGGACCAGAATATCGGTCAGGCGTACCGTCAGGAGGTCGAAGCTGCCATCTCACGTGATCTTCGGCGAAAGGTGCGTGACAACGCCCCGGACGCGGAGATCAGCGCCCAATTCCCCATCGCGTTCCAGAAGCTGACTGACGCCCAGCAGAGGCTTTCAGCCCGGTAGGGCTGGCTCGATTCTCGTTGCAGCACATGAGTGACGCCAACCGAAGCCACCGCTGAATAGTGACGGGCGGGCGCCTCGCCAGTTGACATCGAGGGACCCTGAGTCCACCAGCAGCCAACTCAACGGCCTTGACGCTCGCGGAGCCCTGTGGTACCGTCCTGCCCAACGGCAGTGCGCCGACAACCGCGAAGTACGGAGGGTCGACTGCGCATGCGCCCAAGCATCACTGCCTTCTTCCCTGCATACAACGACAGCGGCACCATCGCAAGCATGGTTGTCGTTGCAGACATGACGCTGCGACAGCTTACCGACGACTACGAGGTCATCGTCGTCAACGACGGCAGCCCCGATCATTGCGGCCAGATTCTCGCCGAGCTTCAGACCCGTTACCCGCGCCTCCGCGTCGTCACTCACGAGAAGAATCGCGGATACGGCGGCGCTTTACGCAGCGGCTTCTCCAATGCCACCAAGGACCTGATCTTCTACACGGACGGCGACGCGCAGTACGATCCACGAGAGCTAACCGTCCTCTACAAGGCCCTGGACGATTCCGCTGACATGGTGAATGGCTACAAGATCTCGCGCAGCGACCCAATCAATCGCAAGATCATCGGTCGCATCTACCACCACGTCGTCAGCATCGCCTTCGGCCTGAAACTCAGCGATGTTGACTGCGACTTTCGCCTCATACGTCGCAGTGTCTTCGACGTGGTGAAACTCGACTCGAACAGTGGGGTCATCTGCGTTGAGTTGATGAAGCGTATTCAGGATGCCGGTTTCAGAATCGTCGAGGTTCCGGTCCACCATTTCCACCGGGCGTTCGGCATCTCGCAGTTTTTCAACTTTCGCCGCGTCTTCAGGAGTGTCATTGACCTAGTGCGCCTCTGGTATCGCCTCGTCTGGAAGGGCGAGTCGCGTCGGACGGCGACGGTTCCGTCAGGCAATCGCGCTGAGTCCACGGCGATCCCCGCGCCGCAGGCGACGCTCGAGATAGGCGTCGAGGGTCAGGGGTGATGGATCCCCCGGACATAGGCCGGGTTCGAAGAATAGCGCTCCCCACCAACCTGGATGACCGTGGCGCCCTGACGGGGCGTCACGCACCCGTTCGAGCGCGGCAGCCACGCCCATATCGATACCGAACAGGTGCTGGTCTGCGTGGCCGGGAGCTTGAACATCGACGTCGCCGACCCCCGATCCAAACGGACGTTCCGTCTGGATGACCCCGCCCAGGCGCTCTACCTCCCAGCGATGATCTGGACGTTTCTGTATGATTTCACGCCCGAGACCGTCTGCCTGGCCGCTGCCAGCACACACTACGACAACACAAAGGTCGTCCGTGACTGGGATAATTACCGCCGGCTGGCAACGTTGCCCTGACCCGGCAGCCAGAGGAGGCACCTCCCGCTCATGGGAAGCAGTTTGAAGTACAACAGGTTCCTACGCTCGGCCCTTGCTGAGGAGGGATCATTCGCGACCACGACGGACGTGCTCTCGTGGATCGCGTCGCGCGCGGCCTGCAATCGGTTCACCGTCGAGCGGATTCCGTTCGGCGCCCTCATGCAGTGGTCGACCGACCAGGACACCGGCGACTTGGTCCATAGCTCGGGGAAGTTCTTCCGCGTCCAGGGCGCCCGGGTCCAAACGACGCTAGGCTACATCCGCCAATGGGACCAACCTATCATCGATCAACCCGAGATCGGAATCCTCGGCATCGTCGCGAAAGAATTCGATGGTCTCCTCCACTTCCTCATGCAAGCGAAGATGGAGCCTGGAAATATCGACGGAGTCCAGCTCACGCCAACAGTGCAGGCAACCCGCAGCAATTACACGCAGGTGCATCAGGGAGCGCGGCCGCCATACGTCGACTATTTTCTCGATCGCGAACAATCACGCGTACTCGTTGACCAGCTCCAGTTTGAGCAGGGCTCAGCGTTCCTGCGAAAGCGAAACCGAAACATCATTGTCGAAGTGACCGAAGATGTCCCGGTTGGCCCCGAGCATTGCTGGTTAACCGTCGGGCAGGTACACCGCTTGCTTGGCGAGCCGAATCTCGTCAGCATGGACGCACGGACGGTGCTGTCCTGCATCCCTCTCGTCGACGGGCCACACAGTCACCCGCCCACCGCAATCACGGAAGCAAGCGGCGGACTCGACCTGTCGTCCTTAAGCCTGTTTGGCTCAGCGTTGCTTGAGTCGGTGCGAGAGTCTGTCCAGTCCGTCCACCGCGATGAACGAGTGATGAGCTGGCTGACAGAGCTGAAGTGTCGTCACCAGTTGAGCGTCGAGCGCATCGGTCTCAACGAGTTGCGGTCCTGGAAGCGAGGGCCCGACGTGATCCTCCATGAGGGGGGCGGCTACTTCAACGTGATGGCCGTTCAGGTCGAGGCGAACAATCGCGAGGTAGCATCCTGGGACCAGCCGCTCATCGAGCCGGTGGAGCGCGGCCTCATCGCCTTCCTGGTGCGGCGGTTCGGCGGCACGCTGCACTTTTTGGTTCAAGGAAAGATCGAGCCCGGCAACCCCGACGTCATCGCGGTCGCTCCAACGGTTCAGTGCTCGCTCGGACACGACCGGTTGGGAGACAGAGGCTCGTGGCCCCCTTTCCTCGATGTCATTCAGGATGAGAACCGCGACAGCGTCCGTTACTCGTGCGTGCAATCGGAAGAGGGTGGCCGATTCTTTCACGTGGAGAACGAGTACCGCGTCGTCGAGCTGCCCCCCGAGGGCGATTTGCCGCTGCCCGAGAATTACCTCTGGGTTTCTCTGCGACAATTGAATGAGCTATTGCGCTTTGGCCTCGTAAACGTCGAGGCCCGCAGCCTGTTAGCCTGTCTGCCTCTCACTGCGTGACGATTCTTTGCGGGTGTTGATCCTCGGTCTATCCAACATCTGTAGACGGCGCGTACTCCCTGCCCTGCTCGGGCTCACCGATGTCGAATCTGTCGACGTCGCAACGCACAAGGCCCTCAACGGCGGAGGCGTCGAGTGGGACGCTGGCAAGGTGTACGACGACTACGCCACGGCCCTGGGCCATTCCGATGCATCCGTCGTGTACGTCTCGCTGGTCAACAGCATGCACCTCGAATGGGCGCGGGCGGCGATTGAGCGCGGGTTGCACGTGGTGGTCGACAAACCCGCGTTTCTCGGGTTGAACGAGACCGAACAGATGCTCAACCTCGCAGATCGGCACGGCGTCTGCCTCGCCGAAGCCACGGTTTTCGGCTATCACCCGCAGGCGCAACTGGTGAAAGACGAGCTTGCCACGGCGGGATGCGCGGCAACGAGGATCAGCGCGACACTCTCGTTTCCGCCAATGGATCCGGCGAACTTTCGCTATCGACGCGCACTCGGCGGTGGCTGCCTATGGGATCTCGGGCCGTACGCCTCCGC
This sequence comes from Chloroflexota bacterium, assembly GCA_016844585.1. Lineage (GTDB taxonomy): Bacteria > Chloroflexota > UBA6077 > UBA6077 > SHYK01 > JAERMM01. Next base: position 7,322 of record JAERMM010000215.1, read on the forward strand.
CGTCGGCCGCGTCTTCTTCGGCGGCGAGCCTCAAAGCGTCGCATGCACCGTCCTGGCGTACGGTGGCGCCGATGACGTGGACGTAGCGTTCAACATGCTTGCGGACTACTCGGACGGACGAAGCGTCGTCGGCCACTACGGGTTCGATACCGTCTATCGAAATCGGCTGGACCTGTTGGCGTCTGACGTTGGTCTGGAGGTGGACCGCTTCTTCACGACGCTTCCTGACGACGCGAGTGACGTGCGCATCACCACAAGGCAGGGCACACAGGCAACGAAGGGACCAACCGGCGACGCCTTCGGCGCCTTCTTTTCGCACGTTTTCAACTGCATCGAT
>JAERMM010000216.1 GCA_016844585.1 Chloroflexota bacterium
CCTTGTCCTCTTGACTAAGCGATCTTGACATGGTCAGTGTCCTTTCCTCTGTCGTTGTACTTCTTCCGTCCGGAGGGACAGTGCAATGACATATCCTTCGTGCAGGAAATCGCGCACTCGGAAATCAAGGCTGGCGCTCGTCCGCACCTGGTGCCGGCCTTCCGCCGTCTCTTCGCAGCTGACGCGCCCCAGCGCCATCCCGATGCCGCCGCCCACCGCCTTCGCGCAGGCCTCCTTCACAGCCCAGAGGAGCGCCAGTCGCTCCTCCGGCGGACGGGGGCGGATCAGCGAGTGGTGGTCATCCGAGAATGCGGCGGCCAGCCTCAGCAGACGAGGGGACACCTCCTCGACGTCGACCCCCACTCGGGTGCCTGCGATGCTCGAGGCGGCGGCGCCGGCGAAGCGGCCCTTGTGGGAGAGGGAACAGTCGTAGGCCGCGCTCACGGGCCGGCCCGGCGCAAACGAAAGCCGGGGGCGCCCACTCGCGTCCTTCACTATCTCGCACTGGGTGGGCTCGCTGACGCTGCGGCGCCGGAGCAGCATCGTCTTGAGACAGACTCTCGCTCCAAGCCACTCGCGCCGGCGCGACGGATGCCGCAGTTGCGCGTATTCCCCACGCTCCCGCACGGTCAGAAACCGAGACGCCGTCGATTCCGTATCCACGAGCTGCGTCAAGTCCAGCAAGGATACCTCGACGTCTTCCTCCCCCACGGGAAGCGGCGTCAGTTCTAGGTTTTCTGCAAACACGAGAAGAGCTCCATAAAACTCTCGGTGCCGTGGCGGATGTTGTCTTCTTCTCCCGGGGGCGCGCAGTACGCCGCCAGCCGAATGATTTCCCGAATGACTTTTTGGTCCGCCGTAGCCAGCGTACCGATAAACGAGGCGACGTGTTCCGCGAAATTGTCCCGCGGGTACACGCGGCTGACGAGATTCAGACGCAGCGCCTCCTCGGCCGTGATCAGGTCGCCGATCGCCACCAGCTCCAGCGCCTTGGCCGCGCCGACCAGCCTGGCTAAACGATAGAACCCCCCCAGGCCCGGGACCAGTTTGAGCCACACCTCGGGCAACCCAAAGCGCGTCTTCTCAGCGCACACCCGGAAATGACACGCCATCGCGAGCTCGAGGCCGCCGCCCATGCACGCTCCACTGATGACGGCAATCGTCAACTTCGTCGATCGAGCGATGCGACTGAAGACGGCGTTGGAAAGCAGCAGAACCGGCATGAGCTCTGACCGGTCGCGGTGAGACATCATCATGTCGACATCGGCGCCCTTGGAGAACACCCTCTTGGACCCAGTGATCACCAGCAGGTCGAAGTCATCGGACTCGAGCCGATTCGCGGCCTCGTTGAGCCCCATTATCATCGCCGAAGTCAGCCGGTTGTCCGGGGGATTCGCGAGGGTGACTTCGAGAATCCGGTCCTTTGCCGCAATCTCGATCCCGGCGAAATTCATGGCCGCTCCGCCGCCGGCTTTCCTGCGCGGGGATGGGGCCGCGCCCCTGCCGCCAGCATGCGCATGCCCCCATCGATGTACACCGTCGCTCCCGTCATCGCGCGAGAAAGGTCGACTGCGTAGAGGACAGCCGCGTTTCCCACGTCTCGCGGGGTGATGGGACGGAGCATCGGCGAGTGCGTTACGGTGGTCTTGAGGGCCTCCTCGACCCCTTCGACGACCATGGCGGACACGGTGGGAATCGGCCCCGACGAGAGAGCATTGACGCGGATGCCGTCGGGCCCGAGGTCGTAGGCGAGATAGCGGACCGCGCATTCCAGGGCCGCTTTGGCGACCCCCATTATGTTGTAACCGGGGGTGACTCTGTCGCTTCCCATGTAGGTGAGGGCCATGATCGACCCACCGCCCGCCGCCTTCATGAGGGGCCGCGCGCCCCGCGCCATGGCGACGAGCGAGTACGCGCTGACATCAAGCGCCAGATTCCAACCCTCCCTGGTGACGTTCAGGAACTCCCCGTTCATGTCCTCCAACCTGGCGTAGGCGATGGAGTGGACCAGGACGTCCAGCTTGCCGTCGAATGCTTCACCGACTTCCGCGAAGGCCCGGGCTATATCGTCGTCCTTGGTGACGTCGCAGGCGATAACGAGGGCCGGGCCCAGGTCGGCCGCGAGCTTCGCCACTCGTCGCTGAGTGGATTGGATACAGGTCAGAGCGACTCGCGCTCCCTGTTCGTGGAACGCCTGTGCAATGCCCAGAGCGATGCTCTTGCTGTTCGCCACACCGGATACCAGCGCTCGTTTCCCCGTCAGCAGTCCCATGGTCGTCTACTCAGCGCCGGCCGTTATCCGACGTACTCGAGCGCGAAGCCGCCGTACATCCACTTGCTCGACTCGGCGACCACGCTGGCCAGGATGTCGCCCTTGTCGGGAGTGGTCTCCTGCAGAAAGCCGTCCAGCGCGTGGATGATCGCGCAGGCTCCCGGGTATCCGCGGTCAGCGAGCTTGCTGTAAAACTGAAGGCCGGGGGCATTCCTGTCCCTTCTCATCTCCAAGACCATCTGGTCATAAATGTGCCGGGTCGGGACATTCATGAATATGTGCTTGACCTGATGCCACTCCATCCCCAGCCGGTCCATCAACCGGTCGCAGGCTTTCTTGCCGAGCTCGACGCTGAGCTTGGCGACCTTGTCGAAATTTTGGGTCAGGTGGTGCCAGCCGTTCTCGTAGGCCTCCGGCAGGTTGACCCGGTGGCCGCCGACCGTGCAGTACATGTCCGGCCCGAGACCCAGTCCCATTGATTCAATATAGGTCCCGAGGACACGAAGCCGTTTCTGCCCGACGTTCGGATCGGACGTGAGGACCAACGCGCCAGCCCCGTCGCAGAGGAACCAGCGGAGGAGGATGTGCGACTTCGCGAGGACCTTCGGATTGAAGTGCTCGGCCCTCAAGAAGGGGGAGGCGAGCGTGGAGGTCATGAGCAACGCGTGCTTGTAACGTCCGAGCTGGATCTGATCGGTGGCGAGCTGAAGGGCCTTGTAGATCGACGTGCAGTTGGAATGAATGGCGTACTCCGCGCACGCCGGGATCTTGAGCTCTTCCTGGATCAGCGTCGTGGTCGGCGGACACATGTACTCCATGATGTTTCCGCCGTAGACGAGCAGGTCGACGTCCGTCGGCTCGAGACCGGCCATGGCCAGGGCCCGCCGGGCGGCCTTCACCGACATCGTCACGTTGTCATCGGTCGGCTTCCGGGTCTTGGGGTCGAGCGCGTAGTGGCAGAATTGGATGCCCAGCATCTCCGCCATGATCGGCCGCATGCGGTCGATCCAGGCGGACAGCTTTGGAGGCACCCCCGTGATCGGACCCAGCACGTCCTCTATTTGCTTGAACGGAACGGGCTCTCCAGGCGAGTGCGATCCGATTCCCGCGATATAGACATCCCTGGTTCCGCTGGCCCGGTCACTTCCCACGTGCCCTCCTTGGCGCTGGCACGTTCGGACCCGCTTTCGACCGCTTGTCCTGCCGGGCCGCCCTGGCCACCAGCCGATCGAACGCCTCTGAATTGATGGCGCGATACTGGGCGGCGAGGAAATGCCCGAGGAAGTTCTCGTAGCTCGTGGAGTACGACTCGTCGAGCAACCGACGGGCCATTTCGAGCGCCACGGGATGGAACGGGAGGAGATCGCCCACCGTTTCCAACAAGGTTTCGTCGAACGACACCTGGTCGCAGACGCGGTCAAGGATGCCCCAGCTCAATGCTTCCTCGGCGCGGATCTTCCGGCCGGTCAGGATGACGCTCTTGGCCCGACCGAAGCCGATGTACTTCGCGAGCCGAAAAGTCGCCATCCCGGGGAGGAACCCCAGCTTGACCTCGTCGAAGCGAAAGATGGCCCGGCGCTCCGCGATCCGCATGTCGCACGACAGCGCAAGCTGGAATCCGCCGCCCGTGCACTCGCCCTGCACGGCCGCAACGGTGAACTTGTTGAGCCGCTCCAGCTCCCGGCACACATGCTCCCACTTCTGCAGCCCGTAGATGTTGCGCTTCTCGTGCGCGGCGAACTCGTGGAGGTCGATGCCACACGTGAAGACGTCCGCGCTACCCCGAAGCACGAGCGCGGAGACATCTTTCGCGTCGTCGATCGCATCGATCAGATGAGAGAGGTCGTTGACCATCCGCATATTGATCGAATTGCGCGAGTCCGGTCGATCGAGGAACGCCGTGACCACGTTTCCTTGCTGCGCGACTTTCAGGGTCTCATAGGGATGCATGATCGTATCCTTCGTTCCAGGTTACCACGTCAGCAGAGCCGTCTCGATCGTCGTGCCAGGCCCCATCGCGATCGCGACCCCCAAGTCCCCTTCCCCTATGACTCCTTCGCGGCACAGGTCTCTGAACGAGAACAGAATCGACCCGGAGGAGAGGTTACCGAAGTTCCTCAACACGGCCAGCGTGTGCCGCATCTGATGGTCCGTCAGGCCGATGTTGTACTGGACGGCATCGATGACCTTCGCTCCCCCCGAGTGAACGAGCCAGTGGTCGATATCCCTGCGTTTGAGGCCGTGGCGCCCCAGCAGACGGTTCACGGGCTTCTCGACGTTGGCGCCGATTTCATACGGGATGTCACGCGCCAGGAAGAACGACAGCTTCGTGTCCTCCAAGGTGTAGCGCATCGCCATCAGGGCTTCGGGAATGATGTGAGGCTCGTAGTCCGCTACGATCGGTCCCTGCTGCCAGGCGTCGGCCTCGTCCTGCCGGACCACGACCGCGGCGGCCCCGTCGCCGAAGAGCGAGTTGACCACCGCCGTGACCATGCTGCGGTTGTATACGTAAGCGGCCGAGCAGATCTCCACGCACAGCAATAGCGCCACCTTGCCCGGGGTGGCGCGGGCGAACGCCGTGACGGCCTGGAGGCCGTTGACCGCCGCGTTGCACCCCATTCCGAGGACATCAACCCGCTGCACGTTCTCGCGGAAAATCATCTTCTTGATCAGATGAGCCGTGAGGCCCGGAACGACGAAGCCAGTCGTGCTCACGCAACAGAG
>JAERMM010000441.1 GCA_016844585.1 Chloroflexota bacterium
TGACGACTCTCGGCGACCAGCGGATCCGCCAGCCGAGGCTGGCCGAGGCGGTGCCCAGCATCGAGAACGGGCTCTGGAAGCTGCTGCCGGATGGGCGCATGGAGACCACCTGGAAGCTCCGAGACGGCGTCCGCTGGCACGACGGCGCGCCGCTGACCGCGGAGGATCTGCTCTTCAGCCTCCAGGTCGGCCGGGACCGGGAGATGTCCGCGTTCAACGCCGAGGGCTACGCGTCGATCGAGGAGGTGAGCGCCCCGGACCCGCGGACCCTGACCATCACCTGGAAAGAGCCGTTCATCGAAGCCGACGCCGTCCTGGGTGCTTTTTTGGGGGGACTCCTCCCCAAACATCTGCTGGAGGAGGCGTACCTGCGCGACAAGGCGGGCTTCCTGGATCAGTCCTACTGGAGCTCGGAGTTCGTGGGCGCTGGGCCTTACCGGCTCCGCGAGTGGATTCTGGGCGTTGGCCTGCTGCTGGACGCGAACGACGACTACGTGCTGGGCCGGCCCAGGATCGACCAGATCGAGGTGAAATACATTCCTGACGCGAACTCACTGTCGGCGAATCTGTTGGCCGGCACGGTCGACGTCACGCCCAACCTCGGGTCGATCGATCTCGGAATCCAGCTCCGCGACCAGTGGCGCGGGGGCACGGTAGTCTTCAATCTCGGCGCCGACAGCTGGGTCTACCTGGTCCCGCAATTCGTGGATCCCCGTCCCGTGGTGGTTGCCGACGTGCAGGTCCGTCGCGCCCTGGCCCACGCCATCGATCGCCAGGAGATAGTGGACACGCTGGCGGCGGGCATGTCCCCGGTGGCGCACAGCCGCCTGAGCCCGAACCAGGCGGCATACCGCGACATCGAGGCCGCCCTCCCACGGTACGACTACGACCCGACGCGGGCCGCCCAGTTCTTGGAAGCCCGGGGCTATCGGAAGGGCCCGGATGGGACCTACCGGGACGAGGCGAGCCGGCGGCTGGAGCTGGAGGTCCGCAGCAGCACGGGGGATCTGACGGCCAAGCCGGCCTCCGCGATCGCCGACTCCTGGAAGCGGCTGGGCGTGGACACGACGGCGGTCCCCATATCTCCTCAGCAATTCCAGGACCAGCAGTATGTGGCCACCTTCCCCGCCTTCGCGGTGTTCGGTAGCGGCAGCGATGTCCCCGGGCTGCGCTTCCTCCATAGCTCTCACACCCGGCTGCCAAGCAACAGCTTCCGCATCGCCGGCCCGGGCAACCAGAGCCGGTACATGAATGCGGAATTCGACGCCCTCGTCGAGACGTACTTCAAGACCGTGCCGCTGCCGGAGCGCATCCAGGCACTGGGCCAGATCATTGGCCACCAGGCGGATCAGGTCACGGTCGTCGGCCTCTAGTATGTTGAACGTGGGCAGGGAATGGCCCGGCCAGATGATCACCTGGAACGCACACCAATGGGACGTGCGCGGCTGATCCAGGGATTGAGTGGCGGGGACCACCCACGATGTTCGGATCGTGTTTGATTGTGTGAGCCCGCGTGCTATGGGGCGCGGACGTCCCATTCGATGGCGTTGGCGCTCTGAGCGGCGGCCGAAACGTTCAGCAGCCTATTTCCAATGAGCATAGGCTGAGCATCGTAGAGGACCCCCATAGCCACGAGTTGGTCCGACAGATGGTGGACGATCTGCCCCAGCACCTCCATGCGCTCGGTCCAAGGGATCGTGACGAAGTACCGATCGATCATCGCATCGAGCTCTGCGTTCCGGTAGCGCGTCCGGTTGTTGCCGCGATAGCCGTTCTCGGGCAACGGGGTGCTGGACCCGTGGAAGCGGATGATCTCGCTTGGCTGGCGCACCATCTCGAATGCCGGCCGTGTCTGGCGGAACTCGAGGTCGTTGGATCGCTGGGCTGGAAAGATGAGTGGCTCGGCGGCGACCCCTGCCTGCTGCCAGTAGTCGGCGATCGTCAGAATGAGCTTTTCTTGCAGCTCGTCGCCGGCTCCGGTGCGGACCTCTATGCCCAACCGCTGGCCAGCCGCGTCGCGGTAGGTGCCGTCCAGCCCTCGCGTGTAGCCTAGCGAGTCGATGAGCTGGGTGGCACGGCGCGGGTCGAACGGATAGTTGACGACCCGGGCTGCAATTTCGCCGTATTCGCGATCGCTTGGCGTCACCATAGTGTCGGCCACCGAAGTGAGGCCGCCCATGAAGGTGTTGGTCATCTGCTGCCGGTCGATTGCGTGCAATAGGGCGCGCCGGAACTGGGCGTCTGCCACCACCGGGGGGTTCGGGTTGAGGAATTGTGGATAGAGCGCGTACCAACTCTGGAGGGCTGTGTCCAGCTTGCCATCGGGCCACTGGCGACTCGCCTGGAGTGCCTGCTCCAGCGAGATGCCTCGGCCCATATTCAGGTCTACTTCGCCCGCCAGGATGTTTGCGATAAGGGTGGATGGGTCGAGAATGAACCGCACCTCGATGCGGTCGATCTTCGGGCGACCGAGTGTGTACGCATCGAAAGCGTCGAGCGTTGCTCGGCTGCCGGCAACCCAATCGCGCACCTTGTACGGCCCAGTACCCACGTAGGCGCTCGTCCAGTAGGGTAGTGCCAGGAGTCGGCTCTTGTCCTCCTGGTAGGTTGGCTCGAGCACGTGTTTCGGAATCGGCAATGCGGCCGCGATGGAGAACAGCGAGTCCGCTTGAATGAATGGCCGCTTCCAGGTGATCACCAGGGTGCGGGCATCTGGCGCCTGAATCGTATCGATCGACGCGTAGGCTGGATAGCGGACCAGCGCGAGCTCGTCGTCCATGCCCACCTGGAGGGTGAAGACGAGGTCGTCCGAGGTGAACGGCGTGCCGTCATGCCACCGAGCACCTGGGCGTATTTTCCAGGTCGTTTCCATTCGACCGTCGGGGGAAACGCGCCACAGATGGTTGTCGATGCTAGGAACCGCCTCCGCGAGCTG
>JAERMM010000217.1 GCA_016844585.1 Chloroflexota bacterium
GGACGGTATCCTGAAGCTCGAGTCAGTTGGGAGTCGATTGGCCGACCTTCTGGATCGCCTGGAGCCGACTGGCGCTGGGAACCCGCGTCCGACTTTCGTTTCGCGAGGGCTGTTGGTGTCTTCTGCACAGCAGACAGCAGGTGGGCACCTCCGCATGGAGCTTGTGCAAGGGACGGCTATCCAGCGGGGCATCGCATTCCGCCCTGAGTTCCAGATTCCGGCGCGCGGAACCAGGGTCGACGTGCTCTACGAGGTCGAGCGGAGCGTCTGGAATGGCGAAGAGCGGGTCGAGCTCATCGTGCGCCAGATGCGGCCAACAACGCTCACCGTCGCCCCAGGGTCGTCAGACTCGAGATCTGTCACACACCCCTTATAATCGCTCCCACATTGAAAAGCGAGGAATGAATGCAGACGCAGCGCGTTGAGCTGGATGCGAGTCCGCGGACCATATTTGGCAAGAAGGCGCGCTTCCTGCGTCGCGAGGGCTGGACGCCGGCAAATGTGTACGGCCAGGGAAAAGATTCCGTCCCGATCCAGCTTAGGACGCGCGAGGTTGAGCACGTCTTGACGCACGTGCCTCGGAGCGCACTGCTGACGTTGGCTCTGAACGGCAGCGAAAGCGAGACAGTGATGATCAAGGGACTGGACCGCCGAGCTACGACGGACCAGCTCCGACACGTGGACTTTCTTCGGGTGTCGATGACCGAGCGCATGCGCGCGGACATCCCATTGGTATTCGTCGCCGAGTCGCCTGCCGCAACCCTGAGGGGCGCGACGCTCGTGCACGTCATTAGCATAGTGCACGTCGAGTGCCTTCCTGGAAATCTCCCAAGCCACATCGAAGTTGATCTCAGCCGACTTACGGAAATTGACGACGCCCTCTACCTGCGCGACCTCGCGGTCCCGCCGGACGTCACGATCCTGGATGATCCTGATGAGATTGTCGTGAAGGCATTGGCGCCATCCCTGCGAGAGGGCGACGAGGCTACTGAAGAGGAAGCGGCAGCGTCTGCCACGGTTGCCGAATCGGCGAGTGCCGAGGAAGCCGACGATGAGGAGGGAGACAAACCTTCCTAGAACCGGCCTCTGCAAAACGTATGCGCGACAGCAGTTGCCGAATGTCGGTGCTGATAGAGCGGGCGGTCAGCCGTGCAGGAAGGGAGTGTGCTATCCGAGGCAGCCAACAGACAAGGAGAGCAGCTTCGTAACCAAGCCGCTTTGCTTTCGTTAAGACGACTTTGTGGTGGTTCCGCGCTCGTCTGAGTGCTTGTTCTTCTCGGTCTCGTCGTTTTCTGGGTTCTCGTCACTCGCGGAGCGACGAAACTCGCGGATGCTCTTCCCGAGCGCCCCGCCGACATCGCCAATCTTTGACGTTCCAAAAAGGATCAGCGCGAGCAGGAGAATGATGATCAGCTCGGGGCCTTGTGGTATCGGCATGCGAACTCCCTTCGCGAGCGGCTGGACGACTGCTGGAATGTTAGCACTTCGGAGCGATGAGGACCGTGCTTCATTGGTAGCGCGTGCGGGATTCGAACCCGCGATCTCCGCCTTGAGAGGGCGGCGTCCTGGGCCGCTAGACGAACGCGCCGGAGGGGTACAGACTGACAGTCTGCAATGGATTGCCGGGACCGGAGATTGCATAACGGTCGCGCCTGGGAGCGATTATAGCCCACGTCGCCCCTATTCTGGCACGACCGCGCCGTGGATATTGGCTCCTCCGGCTTTCGCAGCGGCCGAAGACTCACCGGTTGACAGGCGCTCGGCGGGGTAACTACAGTGCTGGACCGACACCTCGATCAGGGGGATCATCATGCCGTTAGTCGTTGAAAAAGCGTGGGACGAAACAAGACTGAAGCGCGAGCGTCTCGCGCTGCTACAGAAGCAGATGCAGGCTCACGATATCGGCGCACTCTATCTCGGCGAAGTGAATTTGCGCTATGTGCTGAACACGAAGATCCCGGGCGGGCAGGTTTTCGTGCCGGCCGAGGGGGACCCCATCACCTTCGTTCAGGAGCGCGACCTTGGCTGGGTGAGCCAGCAGGGTGAAACACGGCCGCGACTGCAAGGCAATCGGTCCGAAGAAGGTGACCGGCACGACCAATATCGCCCGTTTGGCTACGGCATCGCCGGGCTGATGGAAGAGTGCGGTGTTTCCGGTCTGCCGCTGGGTGTGGACAGTCTCGAGACCGGAGGCGTGCTTGCGCTGCAAGAGGCAGGCGTGCGCCTCATCGACGCCAGTGTGGTGATGGAGCAGGCCGGCGGCATCAAGACGGACGATGAGGTATCGATCTATCGCGCCATCGGGAAGCAATACGTGCACACATTCTCCGCGTTCCGGCAGGCGATCCGCCCCGGAATCTCCGAGAATGAGCTTGCGGGCGTGGTACACGCCGCCTGGTTTGAAGCTGGAGGCGAAGAGATCTCGCAGCTCAACGTCTGCTCCGGGCCGAACATGAACCCCTGGAGCCGCTGGCCCACCCAGAGACCTCTCGACGCGAGCGAATTCGTCGGAATCGATTTCCATGGTCGCGGTTCGGGCGGGCTGCGCGGCGATGCATCCCGCACCTACTTCGTGGGTGCTCAGCCGACGACTGAGCAGCGAGACCTGTACCGACGCGGATATGACTATCTGCAGCGGACGGCTGATGCAATCCGAGCCGGCCGCACGTATGCGGACGTTCTCGACGCGGTTCCGGAAGTTCCCGGGACGTTTCGCGTGCTGCTGGACAATTACCACATCTTTCACGGCATCGGGATGTCCTATGCCGAGGTGCCACGGGTGGACAGAAAGATCAAGAAGCTTGACACGGTTCTGGTACCGAACCAGGTGCTCGCCGTGGAGAGCTACTTTGGCGAGATGGGCAGCCCCCTCGCGGTAAAACTAGAGGAGATGATCCTGGTACGGGACGGAGCGCCCGAGGTTTTGAGCGGCGATGTCCCGTACGACGAACGGTTTATCGGCTAGCGAGTCGTCAAGAAGTCTCAGTCTGCATATGTGCATAATGGACCTGTGATCACTAATCGGCACCGGGACGGACCCCTTGCCCGGGAGGATAGTGCCAAAGGTTCTTATCCTGGACGACGATTACGATCTTGTGGACCTGCTGAGCTTCGCGTTGCGCCGCGCCGGATTCGAAACCGTTTCTTGTCGTGAACCCAAAGCTGCGCTGAAATCGATCGAGTCTCAGGCACCGGACATTGCCGTCGTTGACGTGAACCTGGGAGCAGATTCCGACGGGTTCGACTTCCTGCATTCCCTGCGCAGAGTAAGCAATCTGCCCGTCATCATGCTCACCGGACGGGACTCCGAAGATGACAAGGTGCACGGGCTGGAGGCGGGGGCCGACGACTACGTGGCAAAGCCGTTCAGCCATCGTGAACTGATCGCCCGCGTTCGCGCGTTGTTGCGACGAGCCGGCTCAGAGGAGTCAGGCGGGGCCGCGCAAGACGCTCCGCTGGTGGTCGGTGACCTTGAACTGACCCCGGCGGACCACAGTGTCCTCTACATGGGCCGGCGCCTCTCGCTTACGTTGACTGAGTATCGCCTGCTACGCTACCTCATGCTGCACAGCGAGCGCGTCGTGCCGACGATCGAGATTGTGAAACAGGTCTGGGGCCACGAAGACCCGCGAGCTGCCGAGTTGGTTCGTGGAGTGGTGCACCGCCTCAGGCGCAAGCTAGGCGATGACCCAGTGAGCTCCCGACTCCTGCGAACGGTGCACGGACTCGGCATCATGCTCAAGATGTCCGATTAGTCATGGATCAACGGCGCCTTCTGCTCCTGGAGCCTGCAGCCGTACTCGTTCGACAAGCTCGTCGGTGTCCCGAAGGCGCCGGCTCAATACTCTGAGCAACGCGACGGAAACGGCGGGATACTGGATGATGACTTCCTCGAGATCGTGCCGTTCAACCTCTAGAGTTTCGGTCTGCTCAACGGCCGTAACGGTCGCGGACCGCGGTTCACCATCAAGCAAGCCCATCTCGCCAACTACTTCGCCAACCCCAAGGTTAGAGAGCTGGATCGGATGCACAATAGCCGGGTGGGACCGTTCAACCGCTACTTGCCCGGCAAGAATGACGTGCATCGTGTGGCCCAACTCTCCCTGGCGCATCAGCGGCTCGTCCCGACGGAACGTGCGCGGCCGTCCACGCTCAGCGAGCTGCCGCAGGCGATCCGCTGGGATGCCCTTGAAGATCGTTAGCGACGCCAGCATCGAGCTAGCGTTTCCAAATCCGGCCATCTCAGTCATATTGCAAGAATAGCAGCCAGCAAGATTACTGCGTTTACCATCGACGCTCCAATCCAGTGTAAGAGTGGTGCGGCACGTCCCAGCGAGCGATCCAACGATAGGATAAGAATACCAGGACCGACCAGTGCGATGTGTAAATAGTTGCTCCGGGTTCAATGCAAATCGTTGAAGGCTTGACCACGCTCTGCTATAGTGCATGGGCAGTGCGTGCTACGGACCCTGGGACCCCCGATGGGGGTCTTTCGTTTGAATTGGGTAACCGCATCGCGTTGCGACGAGCGGGCCGACGTAGCTCAATTGGCAGAGCAGCGGTTTTGTAAACCGCAGGTTAAGGGTTCGAGTCCCCTCGTCGGCTCCCATCCGGGTGGGGTGGCCGAGTGGTTAATGGCGCCGGTCTGTAAAATCGGTTCGCGAAAGCGATACGCAGGTTCGAATCCTGCCCCCACCACCGGACGAGTGCCGAGTCAAAAGTGCTGAGAGGGACCCGCATTTGACTGCTTAGCACTGTTGGCCCACGTAGCTCAGCCGGTAGAGCGCGTTCTTGGTAAGAACGAGGTCACCAGTTCGAATCTGGTCGTGGGCTCCATTGTGGTGCGATGCGTAGCGGAACAACCCTGACGCGGGGGGGAGTACAATAGGGTTATGGCAAAGCGAGCAGAGCGCATTCTCATCACGATGGCTTGCAACGAGTGCCGGGAGCGGACCTACCATACCGAGAAGAACCGACGAAACGATCCG
>JAERMM010000034.1 GCA_016844585.1 Chloroflexota bacterium
TTGTAGCCGCCGCCCGCGCATGGTCCGCTATACTCCGGCCGACTCGCGCTCGAATGGGGCGCCGACGCCACGGGAGGCGCCAGGGTGAGGGCGTTCGATCTCCTGCAGCCCTCAACGGTGGACGAGGCTGTCTCACTCCTCCAGCAGCACGGAGAAGAAGCACGGCTGCTCGGTGGCGGAGCGATGTTGAGCATTCTCCTCCGCCAGCGCGTCGTCGCGCCCGGTTACCTGATTAGTGTCACCGGAATCCCCGGCCTCGACAACATCGAAGCAACCGGGGAGAAGCTGCTCCTGGGGAGCACGGCTACGCTGCGAGGTATCGAGCGCTCCACTGCTGTCAAGGAGCAGGCGCCCGTGCTAGCCGAGGCGCTGCATCTGGTCGGTAACGTTCGCGTTCGCAATGTGGCGACCATCGGTGGACACCTCGCCCACGCGGACATCCATCTCGATTTGCCGCCAGTGCTCACGGCGTTGGAAGCTACGGTGATTGTGCGCAGCCTTGCGGGCGAGCGGCGCATCCCCATCGACGACTGGTTCGTCGGTTACTACGAGACGTCGCTTGCGTCCGACGAGATGATCGTGGCTGTAGAGATCGAGCGACAGCCAACCAGCCTGCACGGCGCCTATCTGAAGTATTGCTCGCTGTCGCCGAACGACTGGCCGACGGTCGGCGTCGCGGCTTTCCTATCGGCTGATGGCGGCACGGCAGCGGACGTGCGCATCGTGGCAGGGTCGGTCGCCGAGCGCCCGTTGCGTGTAGCCGACGCGGAGGCTTTGTTGCAAGACAGACCGCTAGGACAGGAAGCCATTACAGAGGTGGGCCGCATGTACGCCGATGCGGCCGATCCACTGCCCGACGTTCGCGGCTCGGCTGACTACAAGCGCAAGGTCACTGCCGTGTTCGTCCGACGAGCGATCATGGCCGCCGCCACACAGGCCGGCCTGAGCATCGGGGAGTAGAGAATTGGCCGTGGAGGATTTGCCGTGGACGCGGGCGTGATCGGGAAGGACGTCCATCGCGTCGAGGGGCTGGACAAGGTCACCGGTCGCGTTGAATTTGTGGACAACATTGAGCTGCCGGGAATGCTGCACGGAATGATGCTGCGAAGCAACGTGCCTCACGGACGCATCGTCCACATCGATACGAGCCGCGCCCGTCAGCTACCCGGGGTCCATGCCGTCCTGACTGGCGACGATCTCCTCGCCATGCCCATCGATCCGTTTACGGGCCCGGCGTTCAAAGATCAGGCCCCCCTTGCCATCGGCAAAGTGCGCTACGTCGGCGACCCGCTGGCCGCGGTCGCCGCCGTGGACCGGGACACCGCGGAGGCGGCGCTCGACCTGATCGACGTCGAAATCGAGGAGCTACCCGCGGTCTTCGACGTGAACGCGGCAATGGAGCCCGGCGCGCCGCTGATCTGCGAGCGTCTCGTCCCGGCGCGCACGTTCGCCGACCTCATCGAGCTGCTGGGCGGCGATGATGTGCCAGCCACCAGCAACGCCTGCTTCCAGTACAAGCTGCGGCGGGGCAACGTCGAGGAGGGGCTGCGCCAGTCCGATCGAGTGTTTGCCCACACGTTCTCAAATCCGCCGTCCCAGCACGCGGACCTGGAGTACCACTGCTCAATTGCGCAGTGGGGCGCGACCGACCGCCTGCAGGTATGGTCGGCCACCCAGAGTCCATCCTATGTCCGCATCATGCTTGCCAACATGTTCCACCTGCCCGAATCGCGTGTTCGTGTGGTGGTTTCCTACCTGGGTGGGGGCTTCGGCTCGAAGCTGTACACGAAGCTGGAGCCGCTGGCGGCGATCCTCGCCCGCTCGACCGGGCGCCCGGTAAAGGTTCGCTTGACACGCAAGGAAGAGTTCTTCACCATCACCAAACACGGGCTCACCGCGCACCTCACAACAGGTGTTAGCCGGGATGGCCGCATCCTGGCACGCGACTCACAGATCAGGTGGGACACGGGCGCCTATGCCGATATTGGCCCGCGCGTAACGCACAAGTCTGGCTACACGAGCGCCGGGCCCTATGACATCCCGAACGTGCGCATCGACTCATTCAGCGTCTTCACCAATAAGCCACCGGCGGGCGCGTTCCGTGGGTTCGGCATCATGCAGGTGTGCTGGGCCTACGAGTCGCAGATGGACATCATCGCAAAAGAGATGGGGTGGGACCCGGTCGAGTTCCGGCTCAACAACGTGCTTCGCGAGGGAGACACCCAGGCAACTGGCAGCATTGTCCACAGTCTTGGGCTGGCGGAGTCTATCCAGGCAGTTGCAGACGCCATCGGGTGGGAGAAGACCGCCCCTATCCCCTACCAAGCAGTGCAACCTGCAAACGGTCCGCTTCGCAAGGCACGGGGCAAGGGCATTGCGTGCAGTATGAAAGCCGTCATCACTCCATCCATTTCAGCGGCGACGGTGCTGATGCACTCAGATGGCAGCGTCTCGGTGCTGTCCAGCGCCGTCGAGATGGGGCAGGGCTCTGACACGCTCCTCTCACAGATCGCGGCTGAAGAGCTGGGGGTCCGGATGGACGACATCTCGATCACTCATCCTGACACAGACGTCACACCATACGACCTCATTACGGCAGGCAGCCGCACGACGTTCCACATGGGAAACGCCGTCCGTCTCGCGGCGGCGGACGTTCGCAGCCAGCTCTGGCCCACCGCGGCCGAGATGCTGAACGCAGACGCAGTGGACCTGACTGCGAGCAACGGCCGCGTCTGGGCACGATCGGCGCCTGATCGATCGCTGACCTTTGGGCAGCTCATCATGTCGCGATTCGGCGCCCGCGCCGGAACGATCACCGGCCACGGCCTGTTCGAGACACACCACGGCGAGACGGACATGCAGACCGGTCAGTCGGACAACGTCACCGCCCACTGGATGTGCGGGGCCACTTCTGCCGAGGTTGAGGTCGACGTGGAGACCGGCCACGTCCACATTTTGAATCTGGTGACCGCCGTAGACGTCGGCAAAGCCATCAACCCGTTCGCCTGTCGGCAGCAAATCAGCGGCGCAAGCCTGCAGGGCACGGGTCCAGCGCTTTACGAGGAGATGGTGTTTGACGCCGGACAGCTTACCAATCCGTCCTTCGTGGACTACAAGATCCCCTCGCTGCTCGACCTACCAGACAACATGGAACCATTGATCGTTGAAGACCCGCATCCCGACGGCCCACACGGCGCAAAGGGCATCGGCGAAGCCGGTATCTTTGCCATCGCGCCAGCGATCGCAAACGCGGTGGCGGACGCGGTTGGCGCCCGCATCCCAGATCTGCCGATTACGCCCGAAAAGGTGCTCAACGCCATCGAAGAGGCCGAGAGACACGGAAACCGCAGATGAACGGCGGGGCTGAGGTCACATGAAGCATCAAATTACGCTGACCGTAAATGGGGCGGAGCAGCGGCTTGCAGTGGACAGCCAGCGGACGCTGCTCGAAGTCATCCGCGACGACCTGAAGCTCTTCGGCGCGCGCGAGAGCTGCGGGATGTCGCTGTGCGGCGCATGCACGGTGCTGGTGGACGACTTGCCCGTCAGCTCCTGCAGCTACTTCGCTGCGCGCGCGAACGGCCGCGCGATCACGACAATTGAAGGACTGGGCTCGCCCGGCGCCTTGCATCCTGTTCAGCAAGCGTTCCTCGACCACGGGGCGTTTCAGTGCTCCTACTGCACGCCGGGCATGATTCTCACCGCTGTGTGTCTCCTTCGGGAGAATCCATCTCCACGCGCCGAAGAGGTGAAGGAGTTCATGGCCGGGAACCTCTGTCGTTGCGCGGCGTATCCAGACATCTTGAGGGCGGTGATGGCCGCCGCCGGCTAGACGCTGACCTTTCGAACCGAGTGCAGCACCTCGAAAAAGGCATCGACCACCTTTGGGTCGAGCTGGGTGCCACGCCCCTTCTGCAGCTCTTCGAGCGCGCGCACGACCGACTCGCCGTCATGGTAAATACGCGACTCGGTAACCGCATCGAAGACGTCTGCTACCGTCACGATGCGAGCAGCGATGGGAATGTCATCGCCGGCGAGGCCGTACGGGTAGCCGGTGCCATCGAATTTTTCGTGGTGGGCCAGCACGACGCCGCGCGCCTTCTGTAGCTGCGGGATCGGCGCGAGAATTCGGTCGCCGATGATGGGATGCTGCCTGATGATGGCGAACTCTTCGGCGGTGAGCTTGCCAGGCTTTCGGAGGATGTTATCCGGGACGCCGATCTTGCCGATATCGTGCATGAGTGCGCCGATGCGCACCGACTCGACATCGGCGGCTGAAAGGGCCATTTGCTTGGCGACCAACGTGCCGTGGCTCGCCAAGCGCTCGGTGTGGCCTCGGGTCTCGATGTCCCGGGCCTCGAGAGCATTGGCGAGCGCTGCCAGGGCATCCAGATAGCCTTCTTCGAGATCGCGCATCAGGACGGCGTTGTGGATTGCAATCGCGGCCTGGCTGGCCTGGATGCTCAGCATGTCCACCTCACCATCCTCGAACCTCTGACCGGCACCGTTTTTCTTGACGGTCACGATGCCGACAAGCGATCCGCTTGCAAGGAGCGGCAGGTAAAGCATTGTGCCCGGCCTGGGCCCCACGGACAGCTCAGGCGGAAGGTTGGAAGGCGTCCCTTCCGCTACGGTCAGGGGCTCTGCTGTGCGAGCAACCCACTCGAGCAGATCTGAGCTCATGGGTGAAGACGCGCCGTTCGAACCGTTGACGGCCTGGAAGCGGAAACCGCCCGGCTCGGCGGCGGATGGGTCCGACAGCAGAATTCCGACATGGTCAACGCCAACGTACTTGCCGAACTGCTCCATGATGACCTGGGTGAGTCGATCGAGGCTCATCTCGTTGTAGAAGGCCTTGCTTGACTCATAGAGCGGCATCAGCGTCTTGAGGCGCAGGTTCTCCTTCAGGACGCGGCTCTTCGTCAGCGCGTCCTCCACAGCAAGACGGAGCTCGGCGGCGGTGAACGGCTTCAGCAGAAAGCCTGTGGCGCCCGCCCGAAGCGCCTCGATGGCGGACTCCATGCTGCCGTGTCCGGTGATCATCACGCCGGCTGCGTCCGGATAAAGGTGCTTGACGGTGCGCAGCAGCTCGATGCCGTTCATGCCGGGCATCAAGATGTCGGTCAGGATCAGGTCGAACGGCTCTCGGATGGCATGTTCGATTGCATCCTGAGGGCTGGTCGTTGCCGTGACCGAAAACCCGGCGCGAGTAAGGACGGCCGTCGCGGCGTCGACGATAGCCCGCTCATCATCCACCAGAAGGATGCGCTCATTCTGCGGCTGAGCTGGCAACCACTCCCTCCTCTACGTGAGCCCCGGGGAGCCAAACGGTGAAACGGCTCCCGACCCCGAGTTGACTTTCTACAGTTATCCGGCCGGAGTGATGCGACACCACGCTCCGGCATACGGCTAGCCCGAGCCCTGTCCCTCGACCCACCGGTTGCGTCGAAAAGAATGGCTCGAAGATATGGTCAAGTTGTTCCGGAGCAATACCCACGCCATTGTCCTCGAAACGTGCAAACAATTCACCCTCATGCAGGCCCGTTTCAATAATCAGACACCCCCCACCCTGCATGGCATGAACGGCATTGATCGTTAGATTCGTGACAACCTGGGCAATTTGGCTCTTATCAAGACGAACCATCGGAAGTTGGGCGCCTAAATGAGTCTCAATTGTGACTCCAACGCTACGCGCTGCGTGCTCCACAAGGGGCAAGGCTTGTTCGACAGCCTCGTTGAGGCTCCCGTTTTCCATTTGCGGCACGCTTGGTCGGCTGTAATCCAGAATGTCTCGGACGACACGCTTCGCCCGTTCCACCTGTTCCAAAGTGTTGCTGGCAATTCGGCGCTGCTCTTCAAAATCAACGTGCTCTTCGAGCAGGAGCGAGTTGTAGAGCTGTATCGAGGTGAGCGGATTGTTCACCTCATGAGCCACCTTGGCCGCCACTTCGCCTATGGCCGCAAGGCGTTCGGTTCGGACCACCCTATCGTGCATGGCCCTGAGCTCATCCATCTGAGCTTGAAGTTTCTCGTAGAGTTGCGCGTTTTGGATGGCGAGGGCAGCGCGCTCGAGAAAGGCCGTGAGCACCTCGAGATCAGTCAGGGTCAGGACCCTTTCCCCTTTGGCTGCGACGACGACCAAGCCGAGCGGCCCGTCCGTCCCGTCAATCGCGGCGCCGCATAAGCTCGTAAAAATGTCCAGCGATCTGGGCAGCTCTCCAATCATTGACAGGAGTTCCAACGACGTCATCGGCTCCGCCCGCGATAGGAGAAGAGCCGGGGCAGTGTCATCGATAATGAGTTGACGAAGGACGCTGCCGCTCTGGTAATCGTCGGCGAGAGCCTTGTTAAGTTCCCGCCGCGCATCAGAAGCAAACAACCGAACGGCTGCCGCCCGAGAGTCGGTAAGCAAGCGCACCTGTTCCAAGATAGCAGCCAGAACGCCATCCACCGTGAGGCTGGTGGTTGGAGCATGCGCGGCGCGCAGGAGTGCGCGCGTACGCCCCAACTCAGCCGCCAGGCCCGCCTCAGCGGTTCGTGCACGGTTTCCTAACACGTCCGCGAACACCGCGAAGACCAGAATCCAGGCAACCCTGAACGTAAGCAAGCCAATGTTCGTAACGCCGGGCCCGTCATACACAGTCGCGGCTATGGCGTAGCCGAGAGCCGCAGCAACGCAAATGGCGATTGCGCGGCCGGACGGAAAGCGCCGGACATAGGACACAGGCATGAGATAGTAGAGAAATCCAAAATTAGGCTCCAGGCCGCCAGAAGCGTAAACGGTGACACTGACGGTCACGACATCCAGCGCGAAAGCGAGGATGCCCGTTTCCAGCAACCGACTCGCGGAGGGTATGAGAACCTGCGCGAACACCGCGTTGTTCGATGTTTGCACGAAAGGCACCAGCGGCAAAGTCAGCAAGGCAGCTGACCCGCGAAGGATCGCAATGTACCTTTCTTGCGTGAGCACCCTTGATCGGACCGACTCAGGTGGCTCCGGGAAGAACAGGTTCGCCAGTGCAGCTAGCATTTGCCTGGTGCCCCACGCATCACTTGACACGCTTCGCCTCGGGCTGATGGACCGCCAGAAAATCCTCCAATTCCTTGGCCCAATCGCGAAGGTCGCAGTTCAAATAGAGATCGACAGCAAAATCGGTCGCACGCACAAAGCCGGCCGCTATCGCACGCGCTTCCCGTACCTCACTCGCCAGCTGCCTAAGACGCCGCTGCTCCAATCGAAGTCTGCGCCGCACATCTCGCGTCGCCCGAGAAAGGATTGCGGCAACTGCGGATGAGGGCTCGCGAGCCGACAACATGTGCGCGCGAATGGTCACTGCGTTGACCTGGCCTTCTTCCATTTCGCGATCGAGACCAGCGAGGTCGTTCACCAGCCTGACAACAACAGCACACTGCTCGCTCAGCCTAACCAGGTCGAGCATCGCCCCGCCTAGTTGGAGATCTGGCTCAATCATGAGGGCTGTCATCCATACACTCGGGAGGCTTGTGCTTTGACGAGCAAAGTACATGTACTCGTCGAATGGCGGAATGGGTTCGAGGAGTGAAGAGCTGGTGCGGCGTCTTCGCATCCAGAACTCGTACATCATCGCATCCAGGACGCGGGCGAGAGAACTGGCCCAGAATGGCAAAATTACAGCGTAGTTTGGGAAGCCAGCCAATTCCCGTCGGATGGATTCAAGCGACCGTAGCAACTCACCCTCAGTCGCTTGCCCGCCCACTCCGCAGCCTCCCACATAGCACTGGCGAAGCGTTTCGAAGAGGTCGGAGCTCGGAGCCCTCTGGCCATCCATCATGTCGTCCATGGCGTAGAGCCACAAGGTCCATTTCACTCGTGTCAGCAAAGCGTCGTTGGTCACATGCGGCTGGTGCACAAGAGAAAGTATGGCAATTGGTGCGATCGTAGCCTTGTTGAAAACACTCCACTGTAGGCACCAGGACTCCGCGCCTTCAATCAGATCATCAAGCCGCGTCTCAATAGTCTTCAACTCGTCTGCCCGTAGAGAAGGAAAAAATCGTTTTCGGAGTGCAGCGTCGCTTGCGATCACACCAAGTCGTGGGCGGTTCGCTGACGGAGGGGACTTGCTTGACGTTTTCATGGTCAGTCGCTGCGCTTCAACTCGTCCCAGCGTGCAAGGACCCCTATGACCCGAGCACGTATGATTTTCGGCGCGGAGTAAAGACCTTTGCCGATCCAAAGAGCCGGGTACGAGCTGTCGCCGAATCGATCGGTCAGATAATCGGCGGCACGGTCAATGGCCGGTCGAACAACAGACCCCAGCGCAACGTCACGCTCACCGACCGCCTCCAAAGCGTCAAGAGCCCACGCGGTTTCTTCCACCGTTCCACCGCCCAGACCCCAGCCTCCATCCAAACCCTGCTCATCTAGCAGCCATCTGACCGCCCGCCGCACGACCTGAGCCGAGGTTCCATTGAGAGCTACCAAAACACGGTCAGTCGCGTAGTACGGCGAGGCGTGCCACTTGTCGCACCAAAACGTCCCATCGACCTGCTCCCGCTCCAGGTAGCTGACGAGCTTCAGGGTCATTCGCCGCCTTTCGGGAGTCACTGGAAGCAGACGAAGGGCCGAGAGTATGTGTGCGTTAGTGGTAACGGACGGGTTTCGCTCAAACACGAAGGTCTGAAAGTAGTCTGGACCTTCGTATAGCTCAAAGACATCTGACCCGGGATGGTTGGGCTGCTTGTGCTTTGAAAACAACGAAAGGCTCACCGCCGTGTCATCGGCGTCCGGAACCTCACCTTCGGTCGACCAGGCCATCCCCATGGATGTCCAGGCCCACCCCAGCCGCTCCACAACAGACCCAATCTGCGGAAGCTGCGGCCAGAGTGGCTCGAGCGCATCCACGACCCAGGCAGATTCAAAGTTCTCAAATGGGTGCAGGTAGGTGAATCCGCCGGTTCTGGTTACCGCGGCGGCTCGCTCGAGATAGGCACGCGCCTGCTCGGCGGGTACTTGGAGCTGCACGTAGGCGGTCGCTGAAGGCGAGCAGCCATAGGAACCATTTTTCGAACGCGGGCGTGCCGCCAAACTCGGCATCAACCGATCGCCGAGATACTCCAGCGAATGCGTTAGCGGGGTAGGCCCTCCATAAACCGCAATTGGCGGAATGCGCTTCAATTTGTCTGCCTTGATATGCTCGACGAACGTCCAATCCTCGTAGGGCAAGTGGAGACCGAGTGCCTGGGCCTGACGGGCCAACTCTGGCAGGATAAGCTCGAATCCGACCGTTTCGGCCGGATCATCTTCTAGATTGGGTCGCTCGCGGTTGAGGTAGACGATCGCCCGGCGCGCCGCGGGCTCCGACTCGTCTCGTCGGTAGTCGCTTTCGGCCAGGGTAATCAGCGCCGCCAGTGTGGAGATGATCCGATCATGTGGGAACGCGATCTCGGCGCCCCAACTTCCGTCTTCGTGTTGGTTCCGGAGCAGCCAGTCGTAGGCGGCAGGGAATAGGGGCTCCCCGGTCACATCAGGGTTCGGCACACGGGCCACCCACGCGGTGTCATAGGCAGTCTCTGACATGCTGCCTTCGCCCAGCCCTTCCAGAAGGCGCTCGGCTTCAACCGCCAGATCCTGGATCGTCACGGGGGACCTACTCATCTGCCACCAAGCGGACTGGCAGGAGACCCATCATCACATTGCGCTCCGCGGACATGCGCTGCCTACCCGAGCCTAGGCCGTGCCCGATGAGCGATTATGATAGGCGTATGACGCTGTTTCGTGCGATCACAGCTTGGTCACGCTCTCAACGCGTCTGCTGCACGAGGCGGTTCAGTATGGCCTCGAGCTGGCGGATCTCCTCCCCGTAACGGGCGAAGTCACCGGCTCGCAGAGCTTCCTGTGCACGACTGTAACGGTCCTGCGCCTCGGCGGCGATCTGCGCCACTGTCTGCGACAACTGAGGCGCCCCTGACGGAGGCTGCGTGGCACCGGGCAGTGTGGTGGTTGGCGCCGGCTGCTGACCTGCAATCGGCCCCGTGCCAAGAAGTCGTGCAATGCCCTCTTCGAGCGTTGGCTCCATGACGATCCGATTCCCCGTGGATACGATAACGCGCTTCAGCTCGGGCAGTGGGCTCTGAGTAGCCTGGAGGTAGATCGGCTCCACGTACAGATTGGACTGTCCAATGGGAATAACCAGCAGGTTGCCGCGAATCACCTGAGACCCCGCCTGGTTCCACAGCGAGAACTGAGCGGAGATGACGGGATCCTGGTCGATACGAGTCTCGATCTGGAAGGGGCCGAAGATCAGCTTGTCCTTGGGGTATTTGTAGACGAACAAGCGGCCGTAGTTCGGCTCGTCGCTTCGCGCCGCGAGCCAACCGATCATGTTGTCCCGGCCGCTCGGTACGAACGGCATGATCAGGGCGAACTCGGGCCGCGGCTCGCCCGGCAAGCGCATGATCACGTAGTACGGCTGCACCGGCTGCTTCTGATCGTAGAAGAGCTCGTTCGGGATCGACCAGACATCCTCGCGCAGGTAGAAGACCCGCGGGTCCTGCACGTGGTACTGTCGATAGACCTCGGTCTGGACCTTGTAAATCTCTTCCGGATAGCGGAAATGGGCCCTGATCGAGGCGGGCGCCTGCTCCTGCGGGAGGAATAACTCCGGAAAGACGCGCCGATAGGTCTGGATGAGCGGGTCCGACGGGTCAGTCACATAGTAGCGGATGCTGCCGTCATAAGCGCTGGTGACGATCTTGACACTGTTCCGAATGTAGTTGAAGGGCCGCGGCCTGGCCCCTCGCTGGACCTGCGTGGGCTGGTGTGGCTGCGAATAAGGGAACCGGTCCGTGGTGGTGTACGCATCCTGGATCCAGTACAGGGCGCCGTCGGCGATCACTACATATGGGTCAGGGTCCAGGCGCAGGAAAGGAGCAATCTGCTGAGCCCGCTCGCTGACATTGCGTCGATAGAGGAGCAGGGAATCCGGCAAGAACCGGTCGTTCAGCAAGAAGTAGGGGTCCTGGAACTTGATGGCGAAAAGCAGACGGTCGAACCCCGATCCGATCGGAATTCCCTGCGTACCCGCATAATTGGCAAACACGTTGCCATCGCCGCGAGGGTAATCGAACTCCTCGGCCGCCGTACGCGTGATAACGTACTGGTCCGTCCGCTCGCCAAAGTAGATCTCAGGCCGCGTGATCGGAATAGGCCCTACCGGTGGCACGTCCCGGATAGTCAGAGACGGCAGCCCCTCCTGGCTGATTACGTTCACGCGGTTCATCGCTACGCCATAGCCGTGCGTGTACTGAAGCTGACGGCTGACCCATGATTGCGCCTCGCGCGGCAGATTCTCTGGTACCAGCTCACGCGCGCCGATCATAACTTGCTGGTAGTCCCCGTTTATCGTGTACCGATCGACGTCCACGTCGTGGAACTGGTAGTACTGGCGGATGGCCTGGATCTGGTTATAGGTTGCCAGCAGTGGCTGTGGGTCCCACAGGCGAATGTTGTTTATCGTGGCCTGCTCGGTCACTACGGCTGACGACGGCACCGCATCCTCAAACGCGATGTCCTGCTCCTCAATGCGATCCAGCCCGAATCCGCGGCGGGTGAACTCGATATTGTTGGCGATGTACGGCCGCTCTCGATCGAGTTGGTTCGGCGTAACGTCGAATGCTTGCATCGCTGACGGAAACGCCCAGCCGACCACGATGAGCGACGCTGCCCAGAGGCCGCCGCCAATTGCCGCCAGGCGGATGCCCACGGTGCCGATGTTGACCAGGCAGAGGAGAGAGGCGAGGACCGCGACCGCGGCAAGCACCATCTGAGCAGGCGCCTGCGCGTGCATGTCGGCATATCCGGCGCCGAACGCAACACCGCGCGTGGATCGCACGAGGTCGAAAAGATCGAGCGCGTGGTGATAGGCAAGGAGCAAGAACCCGGCAGCGGCCAATCCGAGCAGATGCCTGCGCATACCCTGGGAGAGGCGAAATCCCGCCTGGCCGATGTTCACGGCCAGCTCGTATGTCAAAACCACCGCATAGACGGCAGCCACCGAAACGACAACAAGGACGAGCGTAGTGAACAGCCAGCCTTCAACGGCCCGAAGCATCGGCATTGCAAAGACGTAAAAGGCGACGTCCTGCCCAAACGCCGGATCGGCGACATCGAACTGGGTCCGGTTCAGGAACTGCAGGGCCAATAGCCAATTACCTGCCGCGAGCAAGCCCATGAAGATTGCCAGGACGACGCCGCCTGCCAGGACTGCACCATTTATGAGGCGTGAATAGTCGCCCTGACGCGCCATTTGGGCCCCAACCTGGGCGAGAAGCTCCTCCCAGGCGCCTCCTACCGTCGATCTCCGCGCGGGCCGTTCGAACCCATATGCCAGCTTTCGAGCAATCAGCACATTCATTGTGAAGAGAACCAGAAAGACAACGAAACCCGCGAGGAATGCGGCGAACCGCGCATAAATGCTGGTTACAAACACCGAACCAACACCGAGGCTATTGAACCAGAGCCATTCAGTCGTGAAGTCGACGGCGCCGGCCACCAGGAAGAACACAACAACCAGCGCCCCGAAGAAGATCAGCGTCCCAGGCGGCCGTACCTGCACGCGCTCAGGCGCTTCAGGATACGATTCCATTCGAGCTACTCCTCAGTACCTTGCCCTTGCGGCATTCTACACTGCCCCGCTCACACCCCTGTTTGGCCTGAGATCAGTGACTGAAACCGATGCGCCAACGGGGAAGCTGGATGAGAGATGACCGACTACAGCGGCTGGAAGACGCTGTTCACTTCCTGGTAGCCATCGTTGTCGACCAGACCCTCTTCGCGGTAGAGAGCAAGCGCGCGCATGGCGGGCGCGTCGTTGTACGAGAAGAGGCACGCATCCGCGGTCTTGGACGCGTTGGCGTGCTCGTGGAGGCACCATTTGGGGATGACGAAGATGTCGTTCTTCTCCCAGTTGAAGCGAATGCCGTTGACGATCGTGCACCCGCTGCCTTCAACCGCCTGATAGACAACATCCATCGTATGCCGATGAGCCTGCGTGTGTTCGCCCGGGCGGAGAAGCTGGATATTGGCGCCGATGGTGGGCATGATAGGCCCGCCGGTTTGCGGATTGACGTACTCGAGAGAGACTCCGTCATGCGGCGTGCCCGGTGAGTCCTTGGCGAGACGATGCAGCGTCTCACGGGTCTGGTCCCAGCTGTAGTTGAGCATTGGGGAGTAGGGCTTGTCCCACTTCTCCCAGGTTGGCTTGAGCCCACCACGCCCGTACTCTCGCGCGGACGCGTCAACCGGGCGTGTGTAGCCCTGCTGCATTCCGGTGTAGGCCTCGAAGAACGGGGCATCGAGCGCGTTCACCATCGGCATATCGAGCCCGTCCTGCCAGATCATCGGGCCGTCGGTCTCATTGCCGTGATCGTGCCAGCTCCAATTGGGTGTCATGACAAGATCGCCCGGATACATCAACGTCTTTTCGCCATCGACGGCTGTGTAGGCGCCGCCGCCCTCTATGATGAAGCGGAGCGCCGACGCCACGTGGCGGTGAGCTGGGGCGATCTCGCCGGGGAGCACCATCTGGACATTTGCGTTCAGGTTTCGCGTTGCGGAGGCCTGCTCTTTCAGGCCAGGGTTCACCAGCACGATCACACGCCGATTCGCCTGTTCGGGCCTGACCAGCTCGCCAGCGCGAAATAGCTGTGGTCGAATTCGGCTGTACTTCCAGAGGAAGGGGACGGCTTTCGGCTTTGGAGTCTCGGGCATCTGGTCAGCAAGCAAGAGCCACAACGCGGTCGTACTCATGGAGTCAAGGTCGCGATAGAAGGCCTCTAGCTCGGCCGTGTTCTCGACGTGGCCGTGGGGGTGCTCCTGCATCAGAATCCCATCCTCTCGCACCTCTTCGCCCCTGTGGAATGATGGGAGGCGCGGCTACCCAGCCCGCTGCGCCGAGCCGAGCTCCCTATCGAGAAATCGCATGATGCCATTTGCAATGCCACGCGCCGCCACCTCTGGGCGCCCCGTCAGGAAAGCGCGGTCTGAAGCGTTGGTGAGAAAACCCGTCTCGATGATCGCCGTCGGAGTCCCAAGATCGACCGCGTGCGCATACCTTCTGGTGTTGAAAGCATAGTAGTAGATCATGCGGCGGCTAATGTGCGCATCTGAGTCCCGCGGCAGTCCGGTGGCGTCGCCATACTCCTGGTACATCGTTCTGATGAATTCGTCGTCGGCCTCGGGGATCGAGCTGAACCCGGAGCGCGCGAGCTTATAACCGTGCATGGCGCCGCTGATATCGCCATCCAGATGGATAGCAACGAACGCATGGGCGCGATAACGGGCTGGAATGGTCGTCGGCAACAGATCGACCTCGAATCCGGCGGCCTCCAGGATTTCCGCCGTCCTCGTGGCGATCATATGGGCGACTTGCCATTCGGCCCAACCGCCCGCGGACGAACCAGGCGACAGCCGCCGTAGCTCGTCGGGCACTTGGTTCGTCAACCAGTGGCCCACCTGGAGCCCGACGCGCTTCGGCCCGGCAGGATTCCAAACGGGCGTTTCTGGCAGCGGATCGCGAAAGCCGGATGCAAATACCCCCGGGCCCAACGGCGGCTGCGGGCTGACCGGCAGAGGGAAGGACGGAAACTCTCCGCTAGGGCCAGAGGTTATCTGCTGCGCCAGGACCGCTGAGCCTCCAGCGCTGATCAAGTCGGCGCGGGAGTCCGCCCAGTCGGATGTGCCCGCGTACTTCTCGTCGCGAACGGACAATGTCGCGGCCTGTGCATCTCCGGTCAGCGTAGGGGTGGAACTGGACGCGCAACTGAGGACGAGGCTGGCGACGGCGCCTATGAGCAGGAGTGGCAGCCACACACGGATCCGGGATGGTCGCATGGGTGGATTATAGCCGCGCGGTAGAATTCGCTGTGCATCTACGTTCGTTGAAGCTCACGAACTATCGCAATTTTCGCCGTCTCGCCCTGTCATTGGACGACGGCCCAACGGTCGTACAGGCTGAGAACGCTCAGGGCAAGACCAACTTACTCGAGGCGATTGCGCTGCTGGCTACGACGAAGTCGGGGCGGGCTAGCTCCGACCGCGAGCTCATTCATTGGGCCGCCCTGCAGAACAACGATCTGCCCGCCGAGCCCTTCGCTCGAATAAGCGCCGTCATCGGGCATGAGCGCGGAGAGATCCACGCCGACGTCGTAGTCCGTGCCGGCGATCCTACAGACGATGGGACCCTCAATGCATCGAAGACCTTTCGCCTCAACGGGTTGCCGCGTCGCGCCGTTGAGTTTATCGGCGAGATCAACGTCGTTTCGTTCTCACCGGAGGACGTTGAACTCGTGGCCGGGGCGCCGAGCGGGCGTCGCCGCTACCTGGACGTCACGAACTCGCAGATGAGTAGCCGCTATTTGCGAACGCTGCAGCGCTTCAACCGGGTGCTGCAGCATCGGAACCATCTGCTGCGCACGATGCGCGAGCAGGGACGGCACGATCCCTCCCTTGAAGTCTGGAACCAGGAGCTGGCGACGAATGGAGCATTTCTGTTCCAGGAACGCGCTCGATCCTTGCAGGCATTGAATGAGCTGGCAGACCGCTGGTTTCGCGAGCTAGGAAGCTGGGGACAGCACCTGGAAATCCGCTATGCGCCGGCAATCGGCGATTCGCCGAAGGCGGCGATACTCCAAGAGTTGACCGGACAGAACGATGAACAGCTCGGCCGCATCCACTCGATGCTTCTCGAGGCTCTGGAGCGCTCTGCCGATCGCGAGCGAGCCGCCGGCATGTCGCTCATCGGTCCACACCGAGACGACTTTAGCTTCCGAGTGGATGGCATTGACCTCAATACCTATGGGTCCCGTGGGCAGCAGCGGCTAGCCGCATTGAGCCTCAAGCTGGCCGAGCTTGACCTGCTCGGAGACGTGATGCGGTCCCGTCCCATTCTGCTGCTGGATGACGTGCTGAGCGAGCTTGATGCGCGAAAGCAAGCTGCCGTCCTGCGAGTGGCCGCCACCGCGGGCCAGGCGATCATCACGCTCACGAGCCTTGACGTATTGAAGGGGAATGCGCTACCGGGGGCTCGGGTACTGACACTCGAGACCGGGGCGCTAGTCGACCGCGAGCTTCGCGTTGCGCCATGAGTCGAGCGAGGGAGGGGACGGACTGCCAGAATCCTCGATGGTTCAGCCAGAGTGCGTTCTCGGTTGCACCATGAGTCGAGCGAGTGAGGGGACGGACTGATGGAAATCTTTGGAATGGGTCCGCTCGAGTTGGGGTTGATCATGGCTCTTGCGCTCATCGTATTTGGTCCGGACAAGCTGCCCGAGATCGCCCGCCAGGTTGGCCGAACCGTCGGGGAGATCCGACGCATCTCGTCGGAAGTAACCAGTGAGTTTCAGCGCAGCATACGCGACGATGCCAGCATCGGTCAGCGACCTCCGGTTACCCACCAGCCGCCCAACCCGCAGCCGCGCATTGCGCCGCCCGCGTCAGCGCCACCCACGGCCGAGGTTTCCGACGGCGACACCGTCCGTCCGCCATACTAAGCCGATGCTACAATTGCACACAGGTTGACGGGGACAGGGTTTCCACGAAGACACGTCGGTTCGAGGTGGCACAGCCTTGATTCAAAGGAGCTGACAGGGTGATCGAGGTCATCGTCGAAAGCATTCGCGTCAACATGGCAAATTACAAGCGTGTCGTGATGCTGAAAGAGAAGGGCTCCACCCGCTATCTGCCAATCTGGATTGGCCATTTTGAGGCCGATGCCATCGCGATACCGATGCAAAAGGTCCCCGTCAGCCGTCCCCTCACTCACGATTTGCTCCGCTCAGCCATCGACGCCCTAGGCGCACGCCTTGAGCGTGTCGTGATCAGCGATCTGGCCGACGAGACCTTCTTCGCCAAGCTCATCCTCGACCGGGACGGCAAGACGCTCGAGGTAGACGCTCGACCCAGTGACGCAATCGCGCTTGCAATACGTGCCGAAGTTTCTATCTTCGTCGAAGAGAAGGTTCTTGATAGCGCGGGAATGATCTTCGACGGGGAAGAGGGCGCCGACGCCGAAACCAAGAAAGGTCGCGAGGAGAGCATCCCACTTGACGAGGAGAAGCTCGCCGTCTTCAAGCAGTTCATCAACACCCTCGAAATAGACGACCTGGAAAAGGGCGGCGAGAGCAAGCAGTAACCGATGCAGCTCTCCGTTCGACTTTTCGCCTCCGTTCGCGAGGCGCTGGGCGCCAACTCGCTGTCGATCGACCTCCCGGATGGCGCCACCGTGGCAACACTTACCCGTGAAATCCAGGCCCGATACCCAGATCTGCGCGTGATTCCCGAGACCCGCGTGAGCGTGAATTACGAGTACGTGGACTCCGATCACCCGCTAAAGGAAGGGGATGAGCTGGCGCTCATCCCTCCGGTTAGCGGCGGAAGCGGCGGATTCTTCGAGATCACCGACCACCCGCTGACCGCGGAGTCTGTTATCAGCCACGTCGAGCACCCGGAATGTGGCGCCGTGACCGTGTTCTTGGGAACCGCGCGCCGGATGTCCCGCGGACGCGAGGTCGAATACCTGGAGTACGACGCCTACCCGGAAATGGCGATCGTCAAGCTTCGGCTGATCGCGGACGAGATGCGAGAGCGATGGGGGGCCGACCGCGTCGCGATTCGCCACCGAACCGGGCGCATCGAGCTGGGTGAAGCATCGGTGGCTATCGCGGTTGCAACCGAGCACCGAGCAGAGGGGTTCGCCGCCTGCAAGTACGCGATCGACCGGCTCAAGGAGATCGTGCCAATCTGGAAGAAAGAGGTCTGGGTGGGGGGCGGCGAATGGATTGGATGGGACTGCGCCGTGGACCCGATGTCTCCGTCGCCTCAGACTGTTGCCTAGCTTGTGACGCCGACAGAGACCGCTGTGACCGGCTTGTTGCCCGGGCGCCGGAACTCCTTCGTTATAATTCCTCACGAACATCAAGGAGCAGCTTGCCTGGAGGCTCTCGACCTCGCCAAAAAGATCGTAGAGCTCGCTTCCGACAAGCAGGCGAGCGACATTGTAATGCTCGATCTGAGGCAGATCTCCATGCTGGCTGACTTCTTCGTGATCTGCAGCGCGAGCAGCGAGCGGCAACTCACGGCTCTGCAAGACGGAATTGTGGACGAGATTCGGAACGATGCGCACCGCCGGCCAGCACGCCGCGAAGGACGCTCATCCTCTGGGTGGGTGCTCCTGGATTACGGAGATGTCGTCGTCCACCTGTTCTCCCCGGCCGAACGCGACTATTACGGCCTCGAAGAATTATGGTCAGAAGCCTCCCCAATGATCCGTGTCCAGTGACCTTCGAGGGATCCGATCTATGAAGTCGAACCGCGAGCAGTTCTTCGCAATCGGGATCGCCCTGGGTACAGCGCTCGGGTTCGTCCTAGGATCAGTCGTCGCTCTGCGAGTTGGTGACGAGGGGGTTGAGCAGGTGCGGCGCGCGGTCGAGCGGGTCATGGGTCGCGACAGCCAGCCAAAGTTTGAGATCTTCCTGCAGTAACTCTCCCTTCAGCATCCTGAACACCGCGGGTGATTCCCGATCAGGGCAATTACAGCCCCAGCTTTCCCGGGTTCATGATGCCGTCGGGGTCCACCGACCGCTTCAGCCGGCGTAGCGCGTCCAGAGCGGCGCCATGCTCCTCCCCCATCAGATGCGCAAGCTGAACTCCGACGCCATGGCAGTATTCCATTGACCCGCCAAGCTGTTGAGCGATCCGCAACACCAGGTCTGAGCCTGCGACGAGGTCCGCCTCGACCGTAGATGCATCCGCGGCAAGGTGCGCCAGTCGGACCGAAACCAGCTCCGGAATACCCCAAACTCCGGCGTTCTTGACCGCGAGATGGTACGGCGCCAGCTCACGGGCAGCCCGCGCGCGAAACTCCAGGATCGTCGACGGGGATAAGGTGACGTTGAGGTACGTGCTGCTTCGGCGCGACCAGCTGCGTCGTACCAAGCCATCGGGATCCGCGGCCCGATCTCGCAGGTAGCGCTCGGCCGAAGCATGACGTGTGTCCCAGAACTCCTGCGCAGCGCCTTCCGCCATCGGATCGCAACCGCGCTGGCGACAGATCTCATCCGCGCGACGGACCTGCGCGTCCACCTCCTCAGCGAATCCATCGAAAGCCAAGAACATCGACGAGGGGACGTCAACAAGCGAACCGACGCGGAGCACGCCCTCCGCTGCGTCGTCCTCCTCATAGTCGATCATCGAAGGCCGAAGCTGCAGGGCAACCATGTCCATGACCGCCTCGAGCCCATCCTCGAAGCGATCGACGCGGTATCCAACCAGCGCGCGTCGCTCTGGAATTGGAAAGAGACGCACGTCGACCTCTGTGATGGCCCCGAACACGCCCTCCGCTCCAATGAACAGGTGCCGCAGCGATGGCCCCGTCGAAGTCTTCGGTACAGCCCGCGCACGAATCAGCGACCCATCTCCGAGGACCACCTCGAGACCGAGGACCTGATCTCCCATGGATCCGTACTTGCCGGCGAGATACCCGACGCCGTTCGTCGAGACCGCGCCACCGATGCTCGCGATCGGCTGGCTCCAGGGATCGTGTCCGACCATCAGCCCGTGGGCGCCGACCTCGCGATCGAGATCTCCGAGCACGACCCCCGGCCCGACTCTGGCGGTGCGATCCTCTCGGCTGATGCGTATGATGCGATTCATCGCTCCAAGATCAAGGACAACGCAGCCTTGCACGGGCGCTGCCCCGGCATGCACCCCTGTTCCAGAGCCGTACGGTACAATCGGCGCGCCTGCTTCCCGAGCGATACGCACCGTTGCCACAACATCGTCGGCAGATTCCGGCCGCACGACGACAGCCGCGGGAGCGAGGGGTACGACGAGCGGCAGCGGCGAGGACGCCGGGCCCCATGCGATGCCACGATAGCGGTGCGTTGTCGCTTGGTCGCGCAAGACTTTGGACGAGCCAAGCACGCGCTCCAGCAGATCGGCGAGTTGCTCGGATTTGCGAACCACAGGTCAGCGCCTCACACAAAAAACCGGCCCGCGAGCGCAGGCCGTCTCGAAAATTCTACCACTCGCTCTCCTCACCGAATCAAAAACCTGGAGCCCCTCATGACCAGCGTCGATGACTACAACATCGAAACCTACTATCGAGAGATTAACAACGCGGCGCGGGCGGTGTTTCCGAGCGCGCCCCTTCGTGTTGGCCATCGAGCGCCAGCATTCGAGCTGCCCGAAGTGGACGGAGGCGCCATAAGGCTCGAAAGCCTGACCGCA
The DNA here is from genome assembly GCA_016844585.1 of Chloroflexota bacterium. Classification (GTDB taxonomy): domain Bacteria; phylum Chloroflexota; class UBA6077; order UBA6077; family SHYK01; genus JAERMM01. The sequence goes on from JAERMM010000034.1 coordinate 20,264, forward strand.
CGCGGCCACGTCGTGCTCATCTTCGGATGCTTCACGGCGCCGCCATGCATAGCGCAGCTACCGGCTCTCGAAACGATGCACCGGACCTACGGCGGCCGCGAAATCTCGTTCGTGTTTGTCTACACACGCGAGATCCACCCGGGCGAGAACTTTCCGCCGCACCGAACGATCGAGCAAAAGCTGGAACAAGCACGACGGATGCGAGACCATGCCCGGATCAGCTTCCCGGTGACCGCGGACGCCCTCGACGGGAGCGTACACCTTGCCTATGGCGGACTCCCAAGCATGGCGATCGTCGTCCATCGCGACGGGACGCTCGTCTATCGCGGAGAATGGACGGTCGCCCCCGTTATTCGCATCGTGCTGGAGGATCTCTTGCGGCAGGACAAGAGCGCACAACTGGCAAGCTCTGGCCGCAGGGCCTACCACGAATGGATCAGCCCGATGGATCCGGAACCCATCGAAGCCCAGCAGACGATTCTCGAGCTTGCCGGCCCCAAGTCTCGCGCTGATTACGATCGCGCAAACGCGAACCGTCTCGGAAGGCGCCCCGATGCTTGAATCAGCCCCGGAGTCTTTGCAGATTCAGGAAGTCTCGTTCGCGGAATCGCCAGATCTCCGGAAGCGCCACCGCCACGACTCCCATCGATATCACGAGCAGACCC
>JAERMM010000218.1 GCA_016844585.1 Chloroflexota bacterium
GGAAGGATGGAGACCACCTGGAAGATTCGACCGGGCGTGTCCTGGCATGACGGGGCCCCGTTTACCGCCGACGACCTGCTTTTCACGGCACGGATTGGTCAGGACAAAGAAGTCGGGTGGGAATACGACATCGCGTTCGACGCCGTCGACACCGTCGAAGCGCCAGACAGCCGGACCATCACGATCAAATGGAAGCGACCGTTCGTCGACGCTGACACGATGTTTTCACACGCGGTCAGCGGGCGGACTCTGCCGCTGCCAAGGCATTTGCTGGAGCAGACGTACCTCGACGACAGGGCGAACCTGATGCAGCATCCTTATTGGAGCGAGCAGTTCGTCGGCACCGGCCCCTTCAAGCTGCGGGAGTGGGCGCGCGGCAGCCATCTGATCGTCGAAGCAAACGAAGCGTACGTGCTCGGGCGACCGAAGATTGGCGAGATCGAGGTCAAGTTCATCCCCGATCCGCGAACGCTGGCGGCGAACATCCTCGCCGGCTCCGTAGATCTCACCATCGGCCGAGGCATGGCCCTCGAACAGGGCACGCAGATTCGCGACCAGTGGAAAGACGGGAGGATGGACGTCCGCTTGAATAACTGGAAGGTCATCTACCCACAGTTCCTCGACCCGAACCCCACGGTCGTTCTGAACCTCCAGCTCAGGCGCGCCCTGCTTCACGCCATCGACCGCCAGCAGATGGCTGACACCTTCGAAGGGGGCCTTGCGCCGATAGGCCATAGCTACCTGAGTCCTGAGGACCCCGCATACAAAGAGATCGCACCTACCATCCCGCGATACGACTACGATCCACGTAAGGCAATCCAGCTCATCGAGGAGCTGAATTACACGCGCGGCTCTGACGGGATATTTCGCGATGCCACGAACCAGCGTCTCTCTGTGGAGATCCGCGTTGGCGCGGGGGACGACCTGTCAGAAAAGTCGGCCCTGTCTGTTGCAGACTACTGGCGGCTGGCGGGAGTCGCTGCCGACGCGTTCCTGGTTCCACCGCAGCAGATTCGCGATCGCGAGTTCGCCGCGAACTTCCCGGGGTTCTACCTGCGGGGAAACCCGAACGATCCGGCGCGGCTGAGCCGCTTCCATAGCTCGAAGGTCCCGCTCGCCGAGAACCGCTTCACTGGCGAGAACAACCCGAGGTACCGGAACCAGGAGTTCGATGCGCTGCTCGAACGCTATTCTGCCACGATCCCACGACAGGCGCGGACCCAGGTGCTCGGCCAGATCGTCAATCACATCGCCGACCAGGTGGTGATGATGGGGCTGACGTACAGCATCGATCCAACACTGATCGGGAACAGAGTCCGAAACGTCACTGCGAGAATTCCGAGATCGACCCAGGCCTGGAACGCCCACGAGTGGGACGTAGATTAGGCGGCAACGCCTACAGGAGGAGATGCAGAATGTTCAAGGTCAAGGGTGTGCGCTCGTGGAACACCAACGCCCCGAAGCTCGGCGAGATGGTCGACTTCTACCAGAACGTCATCGGGGCCGAAATGGTCCAGCACCCGAGGAGCGAAACCCGACAGGGTGGCGTGACGGTGACCATCGCGAGATTGGACATCGGCTCAATGTCCGTTGGGTTCTTTGATTGGGGAGAGGCAGCGCGGGCCGACTGGCCTCACCACGCGTACGATGTCGAGTGGCCCGGCGATGCAGAGCAGGCAAGGCGACAGCTCGAGGAGGCGGGGGTCAAGATCGAAGGGCTACGGATGCACGGTGACGGACTGGGCTATTCGATTACGCTCCGTGACCCCTGCGGCAACCGGCTGGAGCTATCGGCCGATCCTGAATGAGTGGCGTAGAGCCACGGCCTAAGCTGAAATGGTCAGCTTATCGTCACTGAGGCTTGCAAGCAACACGAAAAGATGGGTGGGGACATCACGCGTGTGGCGGGTCGCACCGTTGATCCTGAACGGAACCGGCTTTTGGCAAAAACCGGCTTTGGCCGTGTCGACTTGCGCTTTCCGCGCTATGATTCTTGTGAAGTTCACGCAGCGGAGGTTGACTGGTGGCAAGCGAAGCGGTTCGGGTCGGATTGCTGCTTGGGATGGGGCTGTGCCTCCCATTATGGTACCTGCTGAACGCCTGTCCGCTAGCTCAGTCCCTGGGAGTCGTCCCAAAGTCGGGCATCGCACTTGCGCTCGCTAGCGGCGCAGCGTTGGTTTTGCTGCCGGCTATTGGCGTTATTGCTGCGCGGCGCTCGAATGTCGCTTCCGCCGAACAGGCTGGGAGGGCTGGGATGATCGCTGGACTCGCGGCGGCAATCCCGATCGGCTTGTTTCTGGTGCCTGAGGCGGCTACGCTCGCCTTCGGCATCGTGCCGCTCATGAGCGAATTCGAGGCGGCCGGAGCGGCGGGCGCGGGAGATGTGCAGGCGGTCGCGAACCCGGTTATTGTCGGCGCGCTGTGGGGAGCGCCACTGTTCGCCGTCCTCGTGGCGGCTAGCCTGGCGCTTGCCGGCAGCCTGTCAGCCGCGGTTGATCATTGGGCGCGGGGGTTCATCTTAAGAAGCCGGAGTCTGTTTGGGAAGCAGCGGGGCTTTGAACTGAGCAGCCGGCTCTAGCTTCGCCCCGAAAGCGCTTCCTCGAGAAAGCCGACGGCGGCAAACTCTTCAACCTGTACCGTCGGTTTCCCGAGCTTCGCGCCTGTCTGCTTCAGGAGCGTATCCACCATCGCTAGGTCCACTTCCGCGCTCCAGAAAGGCGCGAGTTCGTCGTAGACTGCCTTCGCGATCTCGGGGTTATCGATTCCCCATTCGACCGCGTACTTCACCATCGTCTCGCGTGCGCCCTCTGGGTTCTGCGCGCAGTAGCTCATCGCGCGGATGTAGGCCCGTACGAAGGCCTGCACGACCTCGGGCCTCTGGTCGAGCATCCGCGCGGCGACGACGATCCCCGAATACGAGCTGTCCGGGCGGAAGTCGGCCTCTCCACCGATCGTCTGGTACCCATCCTTCGCCGCGAAGATCCAGTACGGCGCGCCCAGCGTCGCGGCGTCACCACGCCCCTGCTGCAAGAGCTCCCATTGCTCCGGATGCGACCCATCGACGTGCTCTGTGGTGATTTCCGACTGCGTCAGGTCCAGGCCCTGCCCGGCGAGGATGCTGTTTAGCTCGTCCACGAACCATTCGGCTTTGTCGCCCGAGCCGCCGGGCAGGAGCACGAGCTCGAGCTGGCTCACACTTTCGATCTCGGGCCGCATCATCAACACGTGGGAGGTCTCCCGCGTCGCGTGCCCACAGATGAGCCGAACATCCTGCCCGGACAGGAAGGCCCGATGCGGCCCGCCGTTGAACGAGAAATCCACCCTGCCGTCCTGCAGCCCCGGTACGCCCACCCGATAGCACATGCTGCCGTCGAGCCCCTCGTCCGCAAGAAACCCGCGGTCGATCGCGACGAACATCGGTGTGAAGAAAGGCGAAGGACGGGGTGCGCCGAGAACGATTGGGGTTCCCATGGCAGCCTCCTCCGAAATCTCACGCATCATACCTCGATGCTTCGACGGCAAAATTGACGATGGCCCTCCTGGCAGCTAGCATGGGCGAAACGCATCAGGTCAGGAGATGTCGGTTCCGAGTGAAAAAAAGGGGCTGTGACAACCGTGACAACCTTTTGGTTCAGGCGGATAAGGGCGCGGGCACATCAAGCATGACGCGGCTGCACGGAGGTGGGAGAATGGGGAGCTGCACGCGGGTGGCACTGACAACGCTGACAATCGTCGTCCTGATGGCCGGCTGTGCTGATCGACCGGCTCCGTCAGTCACGCAGCCAGGATCCGCCGAGCCTGCCAGGCTGAAACGGATCGTCGGGGCTGTCGTCTCGGACCCGCCGTTCCTGAGCTACAAGATCGTGTCGGCCGCGCAGGGCGGTTACCCGGGCGCCGAGGCGCTCGAATCTCTGGTGCATACCGGGCTCTCCACGTTCGATCGGGAGGGCCGACTTCGCCCGGTTCTCGCCGAGGACTTGCCCAGCACGGACAACGGGCAGTGGCAGGTCTTTCCCGACGGGCGGATGGAAACAACCTGGAAGATCAGGCCGAACGCCCAATGGCACGATGGCATCGCGTTCACGGCCTCAGACCTGCTCTTCACAAAGCGCGTGGTCGACGATCCCGATCTGCCATTCTTTGAGCGGCAGCCCGCGACGCTGATCGAACGGATCGTCGCCCCCGATCCGCGCACGGTGACGTTGACGTGGAAGCGGCCCTTCATCCAGGCGGATGCGCTCTTCTCCCGCTTCATGGCGATGCCGCTTCCGAGCCACATCCTCGAGCGGGCATTCGACGCTGACCCTGCGACGCTCGCCAACCTACCCTACTTCACGCAAGAGTTCGTTGGCTCAGGGCCATTCAAGCTCCGGGATTGGGTGCCCGGCAGCCACATCATCGTTCAGGCGAACGACGCGTACGTGCTCGGACGCCCGAGGGTCGACGAGGTCGAGATCCGCTTCATTCCCGACCAGAACACGCTGGGCGCCAACATCCTCTCGGGCACCGTGGAGTTCACCATTGGGCGGGGGGTAGAGCTGGAAACGGCGATGCAGATCAGGGATCAGTGGGCTGACGGGCGGATGGAGACCGCGCCCGTAAACTGGAACCAAATGTTCCCGCAGTTCCTGAACCCCAATCCGGCGGTTGTGGGGGAGGTTCGGTTCCGTCGGGCGCTGCTGCATGCCCTCAACCGGCAGGAGATCGTCGACACCCTTCAGTTCGGTCTCAGCTCGATAGCGCACAGCTACGTTCACCCGACCGAACCCGAATTCAAGGAGATCGAAAGCAACATCGTCAAGTACGAATATGACCCGCGGCGGGCGGCGCAGATCATCGACGAGCTTGGCTACACCAGAGGGCCTGATGGCGTGTTCGTCGATGGATCGAACCGGAAGCTGACAGTCCAGTTGCGGTCATCCGCGGCGAACCAGGGCAAGATGCTCCTCACTGTTGCGGACTACTGGCAGGCGACTGGTGT
>JAERMM010000219.1 GCA_016844585.1 Chloroflexota bacterium
GACCTGCGTCAGCCGCAGCCCGTCCTCGTGCAGCCAGCGCCGGATCGTCTCCTGGTGGGCGACGAGGGCTCGGACCTCCGCGCTCGGCTCCATCGTCGCCACGGGCCGCCCGGGTCGGCGACACGCCGCGAGGGCGCCGAGCTGGGCCTCGCTCGGCGGGGAGCCGCCGCGCGCGATGCCGGCCGCGTGGGCCAGCCGTACGTACTCGGCGACCGTCTTGCGATCTACCCCCAGCGCCAGGGCAATGCGCCCTAGGCCGTCGCCGGCCAGGGAGGCGCGGACGCACAACACGCAGTCCCGGCGAATGATTGCGATCCCCAGTTGAACGGTTCCGCTCAGACCCCGGGCCAATGCCTACGGCGGGCGGTGGGCAAATGCCCACGGCGGGCAGATGCCCACGGGGACCCCGCCATCACCAGCAGCCCGAGCATCGGCAGCCGGACCGCTCGATCCCTAACCTCCAGTAAACGCGCGCGAATCGCCCGAACATCCCCGAGGCTCGCCAACTGGCCCGGTGCTTGCTCAGGAGATACGCAACATGAACGACATCCGGAGGGAGCGCGCAAACAAGAGCGTGGATCACATAACACCTATCGCCGCCATAATAGCTGTGGAGATCCGAGCCAATGTCACGAATAGAATCAATCGGTTACAGGATACGAGGCCACCAGCCGACGCTGCCGGCCGCGAGCAGAGACCGGCGGTGGTGGCTCCGCGGGGGGGAAAGCCCAAGGGTTCGCGGACGACCGGCAAGTCATCTCAGCGGCGATGACGTTTAACGAAGCTAGGCCTTACTCGGAGGTCTTGGGAGGGACATGATGAAACTATTCCTGCGACTATTCCAAATCGGTTCCCTGGTGCTCCTTGCCGGCGACGTCGCAAGCCCCGTGGCAGCGGCCCAGGAGGAGGCTCTCGCTACTGTCGTAACCGGGGTGATCAACACGATCGACCCGGTTGCAAAGACGCTTAACATCAAGTTGGCGACTGGCACGAGCGTAACTCTGCGCGTCGCCAGGAGGGCCTCGATCACGCGGAACTCAGTCCCGACGAACCTGGAGGGCCTGGTGCTGCGGGACAACATTACCGCCAAGTACAGAGCATTCAACCTGTCTGCCACCGTCCTGGATGCCACAGGACCAGCCGTCCAGAGCGTCAGCGGCAGCGTGACCGATTTGAACATGAGCAGCGGCGTCTTGACCGTCGGCTCCGAGAGTGTTCAAACAACGGCCAACACGAAGATATCCCGGAATGGTCTGGTAGTCTCGCTCAGCAAGATTACGACCCACGACACGGTTGTCGTCCACATTGCGACCACATCCGCAGTGGCGAGGTCAGCGGCGACGGCTAGTTCCGTGGTTGCCTCCGGCCCCGTCGAGGATGAAGTCGATGGCGCGATCAGCGCCATCGCTGGGAGCAACGTAACGATCGCGCCCACAAACGGCGCGTCGCCGGTGACGGTCGTGGTCACCGCGAATACGCACATCGAACTAGACGGCCAGACTGTTGGTTTGGCCGACCTTCAGGTAGGCATGCAGGTTGAAGCTCACTATGATCCGATAACCTTCGAGGCGTTCGTCATCGACGCCGACAGCCTGGGCCAGGCCGACGACGCGAAGATCCACGGGCTTGTTGCGGCCGTCGGCCTCGATGCGGGCACCTTGACCATCACCCCCGACGGCGGAGGAGCCAACGTCACCCTCATCGTGAACGCGGCGACCGAGATCGAGGTCAATGGCGAAGACGCCACGCTGGCCGAAGTGCAGGTCGGCATGCCCGTGAGGGCCGAGTATGACTCGTCCACCTTGGTGGCGGAGGAGGTCAAGGCAGGAAGCGGAGAGGACGACGACGACAATGATGGAGATGCCCACGTCAATGGCATCGTCGCTGCCGTGACCGCTACCAGCGTAACGATCACTCCCGATGGCGGCGGCGCGAACATCACCTTGACCGTCGATGCTTCAACCGAGATCGAAGTAAATGACGAGGATGCTGCCCTGGCCGACATCCATGTGGGCGATCCGATCAAGGCCGAGTATTTCATAAGCACGTTGGTGGCAAAGGAGTTGGAGGTAGGTAACAACAGCGGCGACGATAATGAGGTGGAAACGACGGGCACTGTGGCCGCCGTGAGCAGCACCACCGTCACCATCAATCCCAGCAATGGGAGCCCGCCGATCACTCTGACCGTGAATTCTTCGACGGAGATCGAGGTCAACGGTGAGAATGCGACGGTCTCAGACATCCATGTGGGCGATCCGATCAAGGCCGAGTATGACGCGCTCACCCTGGTGGCATCGGAACTGAAGGTTGGAACGAACAGCGGGGGGCAGGAAGCGGAAGTGGAGGGCACCGTCGCGGCGCTGACCGACACTACCGTCACCATTACACCCGCGGGTGGCGGCGCGAATATTACCTTGACCGTCAATTCGTCGACCGAGATCAAGGTCGACGGCGACCCAGGCACCATCGCCAGCATCCGCGTGGGCGATTACGTCAAGGCCAAGTACAACACCACCACCCTGGTGGCCACAAAGATCGAAGTCGAAGATTGAGGCCGAGACCGGCCGAAGATGGCTCTCGTGGCCGGTTGCGGAGAATGCGGGTCTAACGAAGCTACTCGGGGGCAACCACATGAAAGAGCGAGGCAAGCATTTGCATTTGGTAACGACATGGGCTCTCACGCTCTTGGCCATCGCCGGCATCTTCCTGCCGATTGCCCATGCCAATGACGCTGAGCACTTAGATCGGCGCTTAGCCGAGGCCCTCGCGCGGGCGGGGTTTACCGGCACGGTCCAATCAAGCCTAGAAAGCCGCCTTGGACGCCCGCTGCAGCCGGCACTCGTCGACCTTGGGCGGCTGGTGTTTTTCGACAATATCTTAGGGCTGCACATGGATAACTCATGCGCGGGCTGTCATTCCCCCGCTGCGGGGTTCGGCGATACCCAATCCATCGCGATCGGCACCGATAACAATGGACTGGCTGGACCGGACCGCACGGGCCCCAGGAACCAGCGCCGAGCGCCGATGATGCTCAATGCCGCGTTCTACCCGCGCCTGATGTTGAATTTGCGCTTTGCCTCGATTGCGCACAACCCGTTTGATCTGTCCGAGGGGGTCCGTGTCCCGTTTACGGTGGGCGGGACGACGGTGTGGCGTCCGGGCAGCGCGTGCATCTATGGGACTTGCTTCGACCCCGCCACAATGACCACCTTACTGACGGTGCAGGGGCATATGCCCTCGACCGAGATGGTGGAGATGGCGGGGTTCAGTGCCGAGAACCCAGGCAATGTGGATCCGCGCCTCTATCATCCGCCGCACCTTGTCTCGTCTGGAGCCATCGCGGATACGGTGCCAGGCCCCATCCCCGGCCCGAATGGGAGTCCGCCCGATTCCACCGACACGAGCTATTCCATCCGTCACAAGGTGTTGGACCGTTTCAACGCGAATCAGACGTATATCGACAAGTTTGCCGCTATCTATCCCGCAGCCATCGGCGGGAACTTGACCTTCGCGATGATTGGCGCGGCGCTCGCGGAGTTTCAGATGTCGAACACGTATGTCACTGCACCGCTGGACCGGTTCGCCCGCGGGGAACGCCGGGCGATGACCCCCCAGCAGAAGCGCGGCGCCCTACTCTTTTTCGAGAAGGCGCAATGCGTCGCCTGTCATACGGTTGCTGGGCAATCCAATGAGATGTTCAGCGATTTCGGCAACCACGTTGCTGGCATTCCCCAAATCGCGCCTAAGGCGTTTGGCTTGAAACCCGGGGGCAATCCCTTGAACCCGGATGACTTCCCAGGGAATGTCCTCTTCGCGGGCCCCAATCAGGACGAAGACTTTGGCCTCGAAGAGTTCACCGGCGATCCCGTCGATCGGTATCGGTTCCGGACCTCCCCGCTCCGCAATCTGGAGCTCCAGCCGACATATTTTCACAATGGCGCGTTCACCAGGCTGGAGGACGCTCTGCGCTACCATGTCAATACGCTGCGCATGGCGCCAACGTATGATCCGGCCGCGGCGGGCGTGGACGCAGATCTGACCGTGCGCCGTGGCCCGAGCGGCCCCGTGCTGCAACGCCTCGATCCACGCATAGTGGCGCTGGGGAATCTCCAGTTGAGTCAGCAAGAGTTCGCCGATCTCCTGGCATACGTCCGCGACGGCTTACTCGATCCCGGGGCTCGGCCGGCCAATCTCTGCAAACAGATCCCCACGGTTGTTCCGAGTAGCCTACCGGTCATCACCTTCCAGGGCTGTCCTTGAAAAGAAAGATGTTGTTGCAAAAACAAGGACCCTGAGGGCGTCCTGGTCCAGTGCTCTTGGCCGGTTGCGGAGAATGCGGGCTTAACGAAGCCCCCGTCGCCGTTGTGGTCTTCAGCCTCGGCCGTTGGGCCAAGAGAGCGTAAGACTCATAACGACCGCTCCATCCAAATATCGGCGCGGTGGTTGTCGTTGTAGCGCGGGATCTCGCTGAAGCCGTACGCACGGTAGAGGTGGACGGCGGCCTCCATCCTGGCCTGGGTGTCCAACCGCAGCGCGCGGCAGCCGAGCCGGCGCGCCTCGTGGAGGCAGGCGTCCATGAGCCGGCGGCCGAGCCCCCTGCCCTGGCAGGACGGCCGGAGCCACATGCGCTTGAGCTCGCCCACTCCCGGCTCGAGGAGCCTCACCGCCGCCGTCCCCACCACCTCGCCCGCTGGGTCCGCGACCAGCAGCAGCACGCCCGTCCTGCCGTCGTACTCCTCCTGCCAGTGGGCGATGTCGTGGTCGAGGCCCTCGGCGTCGAGCGCGTCGCCGATGAAGGCGAGATAGTCCGCGAACTCGCGCGCGACCGCGGCGTGGTCTTCCGGCAGCGCGCGCCGTAGGGTGAAGCCCGCCGTCATGTCCTCTTGCGCGCGTGGGAGGCGAGCCCCCGCTCCCAGAGATACTCCGTCTCGCCGCCCTTCTTGCCGACCCAGCGTGAGAGCACGAAGA
>JAERMM010000442.1 GCA_016844585.1 Chloroflexota bacterium
GCGTGGGACGATGCGGCCGCCGCGCGCATGAAGAAGATCCCCGCGTTCGTCCGGGGCATGGTCGTCACGGCCGTCGAGGAGTCCTGCCGCAAGAGCGGCCTCGACCGCGTGTCCGTCGAGGAGCTGGAGCGGATCCGCGCGCGGATGCCGACCCCGAAGTTTTTCAGCTGACGCTGTCAACTCCCAACTTCCAAACGAGTCAGGACTTGGGCGTTGGAAGTTGGGTCGTTGGGCGCTGACGGGGCCGCGCCAGCGGCCTTCTACCGGAAGGGGTCCGCTTCGGCTGCGCCCTGCGTCGCGATCTCTTCCTCCAGCCACTGCTGGAACTCCTCGGCGGTCTGGACGGTCACAAATCCCCGCATCCGCTAATGGCCCAAACCGCAGAGCTGCGCGCAGGCAATCTCGTACTGGAGAGAGGCTGACGTAACCAAGCTCAGTGAACCCGAGGCCCAGATCGCAAAGACCGAAGGCGCGGTCGGGGTCGAGTTCTGTCAGCAACCAGGTTGCGGCTGAGTCGGGCGTGAACAGTTTCACGACCGGGATGAAGTCGAGGTCGAAGTCGATGGTGCCGTCGATGCCTTCGAGTCGTGTTTGGTGCCAAGCGACGATATGTGTCACACTGAGACACATGAAACAGGTGAGCCTGCGCGAACTGCATGAGAAAACTGGCTCGCTGGTTCGGGACGCGAGACGGCTCGGGGGACTCATCGTCACCGATCGAGGTGCACCCATTGCCCGAATCGAACCGGTCGATTCTCGACCGGCTCCAAATCCGTTCCTGTCGCGGAAGGTGCTCCCCGCGTACCAGCGGTTGCTCCGCTCGGGACGATTGGGCGGTGGAGCCGACAGCACACAGATCGTGTCCGATGATCGCGATGGCCGCTGATGGTCTACTTCGATTCGGCTTACATCGCCAAGTTCTACTTGTCGGAGCCCGAGAGCGGCCGCGTCCGCACCCTCGCTGAGCGTGAGGGGAAGGTGTGTTGCAGTACGATCGGCCGCGTTGAAACCGCCCAAGTCTTTCACCGGAAGCTGAGGGAGGGGAAGGCGACGAAGGCCGAGTGCGCCGCACTCTTTGAACAGTTCTGGAACGACTGCGGGTCGGGACTGTGGACGTGGTTACCGCTGACCGAAGATCTGGTCGCGTCGGCGGTGCGCCACTTTCACGAACTCTCGCCGAAGGTGCCGCTTCGCAGTGCGGATGCGATTCACCTAGTCAGCGCACAGGAGCATGGGCTCGACGCTATCTATACCAATGATGCTCGCGTCCTCGCCGCGGCGTCCGAGTTCGGCATCCGCGGCCAAGCGGCGTAGCTCGAGTTCAGCTACGGCCCCGAATCGCCGACGACCATCGCGTGGGACGATGCGGCCGCCGCGCGCATGAAGAAGATCCCCGCGTTCGTCCGGGGCATGGTCGTCACGGCCCTGGAGCGGATCCGCGCGCGGATGCCGACCCCGAAACTCTTCGGGTAGATGCTACCGGAAGGGGCCCGGCGCTCTTGATCTTTTCCACTTCGGCCTGCGTCGGCGCAGGAGGCCGTGCGCGATGCAGTGCTCGCGGCTTATGCCGAAGCCGAGGCCGCTGCGGCCGTCGCTCAGTAGTGGGTAAGCGCGTCCGTTTTTCGGCGCGACGAGTTGGCACTCAGCCCATCGGACCTGGTGCAACGAGGAAATGCTCACGACCAGGTTCCGCCAGAGAAATGGCCTCGTACGGCGTGCATCGCAGGCGGAAGCGTGTTTTCGCAGGAAAATAGGGTGCAATTCAGCCTCATCGGCACCGTCAGCCACACACTCGGCGTCGCTCCCATGTCGCGGGCGTTACGCGTGACATAACGCGTAACGACGTGCGATAATCGGGTGCGATGATCGTCAGCTATCGCGACAAGCGCACAGCTGACTTCGCCACAGGGAAACGGGTTAAGGCGTTTTCAGGGATCGAGCGTGCTGCGCAGCTTAAACTCGATCGGCTTGAGGCCGCACACGCTATGCAAGACCTTGCCGCCTTGCCGGGGAACAGGTTCGAGGCGTTAAAGGGCGATCGCAAGGGGCAGTACAGCATTCGAATCAACGATCAATGGCGAATCTGTTTCGAGTGGCCGGACAAATCGCCCGGACCGACAAACGTTGAAATCGTTGACTATCACTGAGGAGCACCTAATGGCGCGAAAGCCTATCCATCCGGGCGAGCATCTGAGCGAGGAACTCAAGGAGCTCGCGATTAGTGCTGCCGAACTCGCGCGCCGTCTTGAGGTGCCGACTAACCGCGTCACATCGATCCTCAACGGCCAGCGTGCGATCACTGGTGATACGGCGTTGCGTTTGGCCCATTTTTTCTGGACAAGCCCAGCGTTCTGGCTGAATCTTCAAGACTTAAATGTTATGATCGGCGCCCTCCGGATTCTTGCGCTTGGACTACCACATGAATGCCATTGAACTGATTGGCGATGTTGACGACCAGCACCGACTCCACGTTCAGGTGCCGACTGGCGTGCCGGCAGGGCAGGTCCGCGTAATCGTGCTGGTGCCGGACGAGGATGAGGCCGGGACCCTTTGGCAGAACGGGATCGCGCGCGAATGGTCGTCCGAGTTGAGCAATCCACGCGAGGACCTCTACACGCTGGACGATGGCCGGCCAGTTAATGCGGCCGGGTGAGATCTACCTATGGCGCTTCCGTTCGGCGACACGCCGGGGATGAAACTGCGCCCGGTGCTGCTCCTCACCGGAACGGTCGGCTCGGTTCCAGAGGTTCTCGTTGCCTATGTCTCATCGGTCATTCCGACTCAACCATTTCCGTCCGACCTCATCATTGACCCCAGTTCGGTCGAGTTCCAGGGCACGAACCTGAAGGTCGTATCCGCGCTGCGGCTGCACAAGCTCGCGACGATCCATTCATCAAGCGTCGCCCGCCATCTCGGAGAACTGAAGCCGACGCAGTTCGGCATCGTTCGC
>JAERMM010000220.1 GCA_016844585.1 Chloroflexota bacterium
CCCAGGGCGACGTTCTCGAACGCCGCCTCGCCGAGGCTCGAAGCTTCATTCAGGTCGTCGCCGGCCCGCGCCAGGTCGGCAAAACCACACTCGTTCGCCAGGTTCTGGCGTCCTCTGGCCTGCCCGTCATCTATTCCTCGGCCGACGAACCCACCCTGCGCGGACGTCAGTGGATCGATCAACAGTGGAACGCAGCGCGGCTGGCGACTCGCTCAAGCTCGCGGGGGGCCGTGCTCGCGCTCGACGAGGTCCAGAAGATTCCCAACTGGTCTGAGGCCGTCAAACGCCTTTTGGGACGAGGACAGCGCAGCCGACTCCACCCTCAAGGTGGTCCTGCTCGGCTCGGCGCCTTTGCTGATGCAGCGAGGACTGTCCGAAAGCCTGGCGGGACGCTTCGAGCTGATCCGGCTGACCCACTGGACACTTACCGAGATGCGGGCTGCCTTCGATTGGTCGTTGGATCAGTTCATCTTCTTCGGTGGCTATCCGGGTGCAGCTCCACTAATAGCCGATCCGGAGCGATGGTCTCGCTACATCCGCGACCCGCTCATCGAGACGACCATCTCGCGGGATGCTCTGCTGTTGACCCGCGTCGACAAGCCGGCTCTGCTGCGAAGGCTCTTCGCGCTGGCGTGCGAGTATTCGGGACAGATCCTCTCCTACCAGAAAATGCTCGGCCAGCTTCAGGACGCCGGAAACGTCACCACGCTTGCCCATTATCTCGATCCGCTTGCTGCGGCGTGCATGGTGGTCGGCTTGTCGAAGTTTGCCGGTCAGCAGGCTCGCTTGCGCGGATCAAGCCCAAAGCTCGTGGCGATGAATACCGCGCTTGTGTCCGCCCAATCCGGCCTTGGGCTAGATCAGGCCCGGGCTGACCACGCATGGTGGGGTCGCCTGGTCGAATCCGCCGTGGGAGCACACCTGGCAAACGCGGCCGCCGCGGGCGAATGCGAAGTGTTCTACTGGCGCGACCGCAACCGAGAGGTGGACTTCGTCGTTCGGGCAGGCAGGTCGCTCACCGCGATCGAGGTCAAGAGCGGCCGCGTGTCCGACGCGCTTCCCGGCATAGGCACGTTCGCCGCGCGGTTCACACCGTCGCGCACACTCCTCGTCGGCGCCGGCGGAATTGAAGTCGACGAGTTTCTGTCGCAGCCCGCCCTCCACTGGATTCGCACATAGCTCCACACGCAAGCTGCTCGGCCGGGATTCGGCCGAGCAGCTTGGGCTCATCGCACGCGACCGTTGAAGGCGCCGTCTCACATATTTCCCGGTGCGCTCTCGCGGCGATTCAGCCCAGCACGAAGTTGAACCTCGCCGACTTTCCGATGTCGGTGTCCTGCACTGGCATGAGCAGGTCCGTGCGGTACAGGGAGTCGGTCCGGTTGCGCGGCTCGTCCGGGAAGTAGAGCTGCGTGGTCAGGATCGACCCGCCGGCCGGCTGTACCTTGACGTGGATGTGCGTTGTCCGCCCAGGATAGAGCCCGGGAACCACTGTCTCCAACCGGAAGCGGCCGGTGTCGTCGGTGAACTGATGGCCTCGCAATCGATAGCCCGCATTGTCGTAGACGCCGGCGTCGTCGGCCTGCCAGAAATCGAGCAGCGCCCCCGCCACCGGTTGGCATTGCCGCGTCAGCACGTAGCCCGCCACGATCAGCCGTGTGCCTCCGATGCCCTCGTCCAGTAGGGACTGTCGCTCCGGTGAGGTGCGCTTGAAATAGGGACCCTCGGTTTGGGGAGGCGTCGCCGATGGATTCTCGTCGCAGGCCGGAGTCGGCTCCAGTATCTGGGCGGAGACTGGGGAGTCAGCGGTCGAACCTTGCAGCAGTTTCCATCCCGACGCCCCCAGCGCCGCCGCTACTGGCGCCACCAGCCCAAGGTGGAGAAATCCTCGACGCGAACGCTTCATCTGAGAACCCTCGTCCATCCGTCGCCGCTCCTTTTATGCCGCCGCAATGGCGACGAAATTCAGGTCCAGACGCACGTCGTCAGACACGCTTGCCACCAGAGGCACCCGCGGGATACTGATGCCCCAGGCCTGCGAGCTGATGCTCACCCTGGCGAGGCCACGCACCTCAGTCGTCGACACCGGCGTTACCCTCGCATCGAAGGTTACGTCAGATGTCACGTCACGGATGGTGAGCTGCCCTGTGATCTGCAAGGGATATTCGACGCCAAGGCTCAGGCTGGTCGGAAGCCCGTTGACCACCGTAGGCGTAAATGACACGTACTCGAAATTCCCCGTCGAGAGTATGAAGTTCTGGATCATGCGGTTCCGCTGATTGTCGTCGGTCACGAGCCCGCGCGCGTTGACCAGGATCGTCCCGAGCTGCGCCGCGTCGGGCTGCATCGGATCGAGGGCGAGCTGCCCTGCCACCTGGCTCGTGGTTCCTACAACGGTGTTGGGTGAGCCCGCCAGAATCTCATCGACCGAGAAACTGGCGGTCGACGTCCCGGACTGAATCACGAAGATCTTGGTCCCGGCCGTTTCGGCAGTGGGCGCGCCTTGAAGCTCTACAGGTATGGCCTGGATCGAGGCGCTCGGTTGGGCAGGCGCCTTCAGAGCCACGTAGCCGGCTCCTCCCACGGCCACTGCGATGGCGAGCAGGCCGATCGGCAGAACTTTTTCCAACATACGTCGTTGCTCCATTTGCGAATCGAGCGCGAGGTGTCTCACGCGTCACCCCTAGACTATATGAAGCCAATGTTCGAGTTTTGTTAGAGCTTCCTAAGGTTTTCCACTGTTAGTAGTCATGTGTGCGCGGGCCGGCGACGGACGGCGATAATGCGGGCCATGCTCGATCAGTCCATCGGCGACTCGGCGCACGTCACGGAGGTTCAGGTTCGCTGGGCGGAGTGTGACCCTGCGGGCATCGTGTACTACCCGCAATTCTTCACCTACTTCGAGGTCGGCTGCACCGACTTCTTCGCCACACGGATTGGCAGTGACGACTGGCGCGCCTACTTCCGCCGCCATGGCTTGATGTGGACCCCTCGCATCGAGGTGACCGCCCGCTTTCGCGCGTCCGCGCGCTGTTACGAGCGACTGAACGTACACACGCGCATCGCCGACGTAGCCCGCAAGATCATCACGCTCGAGTTTCAGATCAAACGGAAATCAGACGATCAACTGCTGGCGGAGGGTCAGGTCAAGGCGGTTTTCACGAATGCCGACGGCCACGCGGCGTCGATCCCGCCTGCGGTCGCGGACTGGCTGCTCTACGGCGGCCCCCCGCCGGAGCCCAACGCGACCACAGGGCCCACCGTCAACTCACCGGCCTCAACCAACAGCTGAGGCCGAGATCAATCGCGCCTGCCTACCACAGACAGCACGACGTTCGCGACCATCATCCAGTGCGCGAGCACGCCGCCGCCAACGTGGCCGGTGAGGACTCGAAGGAGCCCCAGGAGCCAGCCCGCGACGAACAGTACAGCCATGGCGCCGACGTACATGAAGGGAAACAGCTTCCGAGGCAGGTTGGAGCGCCGCAGGTTGTACGCCGTTATGACCGCGTGCCACCCTGCAAAGACTGCGCTTCCGAGCACCAGGGCGTGGTGGGTCCCAAAGGTTCTGCTCAGCTTCGCGTGCAACAGGCCGCGAAAGGTTATCTCCTCGAACACTGAGGTGCCGACGAGGAACTGAAAAAACACCAGAAGAAGGAGACGCGCCCTGCTCAAGTGGTGATACTCTGGCTGCGTCACCGCTCGTTTTGCCGCGAGCGGAAGCGCAAAGAAGAGGCGGATGACAGCAGAGCCGGCCACGCCCAGGGCAAGCCCCCAGCCAATGCTGCGGCGCAGTCCCTGCCGCTGCAGCCCCAGCTCGCTCGCGGAGAAGCCGTCTAGCGCGGCCCAGCCAAGAAAGACCAGCGTCATCAGCCCGTGAACCGGATTGAGGCTGGTAGCGACGTGTGACCCCCGCCGCTCCGCCGCTCGCTCCCGTCTGAAGGCGGCCCAGGCGTCGACGTTCGCGTAGGCAAGCAGGCTTATGACGAGCGCCGCCGTTGACATCATCTCACGGGAAGACCGTCCCGTCCCTTCTGGGCGTGTCATGGCTGCATCCTCGTCTTGTCAAGATTCATAAAGGTACTTACGGTACCATGTGTCGCTGCGAGTGCGGCCGATTCAACCGCCTGAGCGACCAAATCCCCACGCATGTTTGGAGGTTTAGTCCCTGCCAACCGCCCATCAGGACATCCTGGAGACCTTCCCCAACCCGCACCCGAACCGCGAGTACGAGGTTGAGCACATCTGTCCGGAGTTCACGTCCGTGTGCCCCATCACCGGACAGCCAGACTTCGCCACGATGCGCATTGCGTATGTGCCCAACCTCACTTGTGTCGAGCTGAAGTCGTTGAAGCTCTACCTCTGGAAGTTCAGAAACGAAGGCCATTTCTACGAGGACGTGACGAACCTCATTCTGGACGATCTCGTCGTCGTGATGGACCCTCGCCGCATCCAGGTAACCGGTGAGTTCAGCGTACGGGGTGGGATCCACTCAGTGGTACGAGCATCCCACCAGAAACCCGCTAGCTTGGGCCAGTAAGGCTCCCGTTCCGATCGTTTCTGATCGCGTCGCGCATGGCCGGTTGAAAAAATACCCATGTGACAACCGTGACAAGCGTGACAACCTTGCGCCAGGGCAACTCTGTTCGTGCTCGCGTGACACCCCACGGAGTAGTGCTACGTGGCCGGAATGAATTTCACCTCAAACATCTTGGGCCAGTTCTTTCCAGTGATCAAGAACGTGTCACTGCTTTCGTCGTAGGCGATGCCGTTCAGGACGTCGCTGCCGCGCCGCTCCTCAGCCGTGAGCAGACCGCTGGCGTCGATGACCGATTTCACCTGTCCGCTCGTCTTGTCGATGCGAACGATATTGTCCGTTTGCCAGACGTTCGCATAGACGTCGTCGCCAACACACTCCAGCTCGTTGAGGTGGGTCAGCGGCCTGCCATCGAGGACGACCACGAC
>JAERMM010000221.1 GCA_016844585.1 Chloroflexota bacterium
CAGCGTTGTGAAGACCACCCCAATCTCTACGGAGGAGCGCGCAAGACGGTCCCACTTCAAATCGCGCTTCCACAGGTACATCACGCTGGCGACGAGAACGACAGCGAAGGCCAGGTACGCTACCCAGGCCATGGGCACGTGGAAATAATAGATGCGCTGCACGACGCCCTGGACGCGTTCTGTCGGAGCATAGAAGGCAATCATGGCGAGGGCCACGACAATCATCGCCGTGGTCGCCGCTATGAGTGCCGTTCGCCGCGTTCCGATACGGTCAGACATACTTCAATCCTCCAGGACGTATTCCATCGCCACGGCGCCCACGGCGACGTAGATAGCATCAAAGGCCAGCAGTAAGCTTAGCCAGGGCATGTCACGAGCTGACACGCTCCCCATCGCCAGGCCGGTCGCCTGTACGACGCCGATAAGCACCGGCACCAGGATCGGAAAGAGCAGCACCGGCAGCATCACCTCGCGCGCCCGAGTGTTAGCCGCCACCGCCGAGAGCAGTGTCCCAACGGCGCCCAGACCCACCGTACCGGCGGCGAGCGTAACAACGACGGCGAACACGTCAATCGCAACATTGAACAGGATCGCGAAAGCGGGCACGCACACGATCTCGACGATCGCCATCAGGGCCAGGTTTCCGAGCAGCTTTGCCGCGAAGAGAGCGGCGCGATCAAGGGGCGCAATGAGCAAGCCGTCCAGGGTGCCGGCATCGCGCTCTACAGCAAATGTTCGCCCAAGGCCCAGGGTGCTGCCGAAGACGACGGCAACCCACAGAACGCCGGGACCGACAGATGCCAGCAGGTCGGGACGAAGGTCAAGCGCGAAGTTGAAGGTGACGAGGACCAGCAAAGCGAAGACCAGCATGGCGCTCAGAGAGTCCTTTGTTCGCCATTCCAGCAGCAGATCCTTGGCGAGGACAGCGTACACCTGCCGTCCGAACATGCTCAGGGACATTCCCGACGTCATGGCGTCAGCCGTGAATCGCGGCGGCGGCGACGGGAGGATCGGCGCTGCGCCCAAATGCGAGCGCATCTCCATCAGTTGTGACAACACCGTCTCTGAGGACGATCGCGCGATCCGAAAAGCCTCGCACCCACTCGGCGCGGTGGCTGGCGACGAGGATGCCTCCGCCGCGATTCGCACGGTCGTGCAGGATCCCACCCAGCGTTCGCTGGGCCGCTTCGTCGAGCCCGGTTTCGGGCTCGTCGAGCAGCAGGAGGAGCGGGTCGTGAAGAGTGGCTCGCGCGATCGAGCACCGCTGTTGCATGCCGCGAGACAGCGTTCGCGCCAGGTCGCTGGAGCGCGACGAAAGCCCAACCTGGTCCAGCACCGCTTCGATGCGGGTTTCAAGATCCGTGACGCCGTACAGACGGCCGTAGAAACGCAGGTTCTCGCGCAGCGTCAGGTCTCCGTAGAGAAAGGTCTGATGACCGACGACGCCCACGAGATGTCGGGCCCGGTCTGGATGCCGCCGGGCGTCGATTCCGCCGATTGTCAGGCTACCGGCGTCGGGCCGCAGCCCGGTCGCAAGCACGCGGATGAGTGTCGTCTTGCCAGCGCCGTTGGGACCGAGCAGGGCAACCTGCTCGCCGGGCGCGATCTCAACGTCGACGCCACGTAACGCCGCTGCCATGCCGAATCGGCGGACGAGCCCCCTGGCCTGGAGCAGTGCTGAGTGCTGAGTGCTGAGTGCTGAGTCCAGAGCGATGGAGCGGCCATCCGGTTCGAAATTCTGGGAGCTGCGATTCGGGCTCTGCGCCACGATGCTGATTATCTCACTCAGCACTCAGCACTCATGACTCGGCACTCGTTAGGCAGCCTCGAACTTGGAGGGGCATTTGGCGAGTAGCGTGCTGGCTGTAAAACCGCCACTGGCCGCGTAGTTGCCTTCCACCACGACCTCAACACCATCACCGAAAATGTCCGGCAGCACGCCGCGGTAGGCGACCGGAACCCGACCTGATGCGTCCTCTGCCTCAAAGTGGACCAGGAGAGTGCTGGGATCTCGCTGGATGGAACCGGCCACAACGTTTCCCGCGACGCGAATGTGCTGGCCGTAGATGCTCGGGCCGGCGGACTTCAGTTCGCTAACGGTGAGGTAATAGACCGCTGAGCTGCCGAGCGCGGTAACGACGAGATACGCGGCGGCGGCCACAATGACTGCCGCCGCTATCAGCACCTTTGGTGGAAGGGCCGGACCACGACGCGTGTTCGGCGGCGGCGCGGCGAGTTCCATAAGCCTGGAAATCTCCTGGTGATTGCCCGCCCTGTCTCGGGGCAAGCTCGAACCGTTCTATTGGACGGTGAGCTGCCCGACCATCCCGAGCTGCTCGTGGCCTGCCTGGATGCAGACGATCTTGAATGTGCCGGTCTTCGTCGGGGTGAAGGCGACGGTCCCGGTGGCGCCGGCGGCAGCCTGGGTGACCACAACCTGATCGAGGCCCTGCACGGTCCAATCGTGGATCTGCGTCGAGGTGTTCCTCATAGTAATCGTGGCTTGCTGGTTCACCCGAGCCGTTACGTTGGGTGGATCAAACTTATAGTCGGTCGCCACAACCGTCGTGGCGCCACTACCTCCGCTGGGAGGGGAGGCGCCGCCACTACAGGCGGCCAGGAATACGACAGGCAGAAGGAGCAGGAGCGCAAGGGCACGTACTTTCACGGTCGTTACCTCAAAAGTGGGATCGTAAGAGCAGGAATTCCAGCCGGAGAGGCGAGTATCTCAACTCGGTAGTCTACGTTTGGAGTCGCCTGACTGTCAAATTGAATCGCCAACAATTGAATCGCCAACAATTGAATCGCGCCAGCCTAGGGTGATCGTCTGCCCTTCTACCGCTGCTCGGCGCATTCTCGGGTCTTCAATCGATCCGCCATTCGGCGGCTTGCAGGCGGGACCGTTTCCCCCGCACGCGGACAAGGCGCAGCCAGAATAGGGCTGGCGCGATAGCCAGGAGCACGCCCGCTAGGGCCAGGGGCCAGTGGAAAGCGATGAACAGCCAGACCGTAGTCCATGCGCCGCTCGGGGCGGCGAGCAGGATCAGCGCGGTAGTGGCGATTTTGAAGACCACGAAAATACCCACCAGAGTCCACAGCGGAGCCCGGGTTTCGTCCTGATTGTCCGTTTCTCGTACCCTCCGCTGAGGCCGCTGTTTCCTGAGCCGCGTGCCGATCGGCTCCCCTGACCAGCAGCACCTGGTGTCAGCGCCGCCACAGTCCGGTCCCAATCTTATCACTGGCCCCGTCGGAGTTTTGCCGGCACGTGGCTCCAACCACGGCCGCCGAGACAGATCCTTCTCCTCCCGCGGGGCACTGGGAGTCCATTCGACCCTGTCGCCTGGCGCTTCGAACCGAGTTTGTCGCTCCAGCGAATATTGTCGCGATGCGGGGGAGCCCGATACACTAGGGTGATCCAAGCAAGAGAGTGGGGAGAGGTTCGTGGACGTAGCGCGCATCAGGCTGGCGGTTCTCATCCCGGTGGTGGTGTTCAGCGCCGCTGCCATAGCAGCGATCGCCGTCGGCGTGCTTCTCCTTCAGGTTCCCAAGGCGATCCACTCTGGGGGCA
Organism: Chloroflexota bacterium; assembly: GCA_016844585.1. Lineage (GTDB taxonomy): Bacteria > Chloroflexota > UBA6077 > UBA6077 > SHYK01 > JAERMM01. Next base: position 3,569 of record JAERMM010000221.1, read on the forward strand.
TAGAGATCCCCATCGCGCCACTGGTCGCGCTCGTCCTCGTGGTCGTGATCACAGCCGCCGGCTTCATTGCCGATTCCAAAACCCCCAGCCCCGGAACGACCGGACACTAGCCGCCGTAGGCCGTCGCCTCTTCCCGGTCGGCCCACGCGAAGAAAATCACGGTAAGCACTACAAGATAAAACGTACCGCTGACCACCCACATCAGCAGGCCTCCCAGTTGCTGATCCGCCAGCGGCGCAACCCCGAGCTCCATTGGCCGCGCCCCGTAGTGTCGGTAGACGATCCGATCCGAAAGCGTGATCAACGCACCCACGAGAGACCCGGGAATGCACTGCAGGAAACAGTAAAGCATCTGTCCGGGCTGCGTGAGTCGCGGGATGACGGATGGAATCGGGCTTGCAATCGGAAGCCAGCCAATCGTCGCTGCGATGAGAAATGCGACGTGCGCCAGCCTGTGCGGTAGCTCCGAGCTAAACAGCGCATCGTAGACCGATGGGAAATGCGCGAACGCGAAGAGAATGTTGAAGAGCGCGAAGGCGACGACGGGGTAGAGGCGGCTGCTGCCCAGCGACCTGATCATCGCGTGGTCCAGCAGGGGTCGAAGAAGCCATTCCGGAGTCCCGAGGAGGAGCAACGGCGGAATCACCAACGTCAGCAGTTGATGCTGAGCCATGTGCGCGCTGAAGAGATAGTCGTCGGCAAGGTGATGGAGCGGTGAATGCAGCGTGGCAAACAGGGCTGCGATGCCGAGGGTGAACAAGGCGAAGCGCCCAACGCTCAGGCGCTCGCCTGAGCGACTTCCCACGAGCCAGGCGCCGACAAGGTACAGGACGAACAGCCCGAGAATGCTTCCCGCTAGCCAGGGGTGCAGATCCCAGCCCCCGCGCCATACGCGGAGTCCAATATCCAAAGTCTAAAGTCCAAGATTCGGAGTCGGGCCGAGCAGCGGCCGCTAGTGTGGGCCTCCGCCATTATGCGGCAGCCAGGGGCCGGGGCTCAGGGGCGCGTGACGACGAGGTTGTCGAACCGGGCTTCAGCCAAATCGCCCGGGGGGAGGTCAGCCCCGATCCCGAATGTAAAGAAGGCCGACGATGTCGACGCCCCCCGCCGGACAGTTGTCGCTGCGACGGGCGAACCATTTATGCTCACGGACACCTCGTTGGCACTGCACCGAAGCTCCAGGCGATTCCAAGCATCGCCGCGATTGATCGCTCCAATCGTCCGTACAGGCAGCAGTGTCACCGGGTGCTCTTGGATCCAATCGACGGGCAACGGCCGCGCCGCTGTCGGCAAGCTCACGAGACTCAACCTGCCGCTGCTTGGCGCCACGGCTAACCGATAGTCTTCCTGACGGCCACTCCACGTCGCATGAC
>JAERMM010000222.1 GCA_016844585.1 Chloroflexota bacterium
ATCCCAACGGTCAGTCGCTTCGGTGGGCCTGTGCGCCCCCCTTCCGGGGTGTCCGCGTTTGGATTCTTGGCCGGCGTCGAGCCTGGGCCAGCGCAGCCTAGAAGCCCGACAAGTACGACGACAACGGTGACGCATCCTGCTAGATGCGCGCCATGCTTGCGCGCTCCCGGCCTGAGATAGTCAGAGGATGCGCCACGTGATCGGAGCATGCTCGCCTCCTTTTTGGGTCAGTCCGGATAACTCTACAGATTCGCCCCGCGCATCGGCTGCACACGGAATTGCGGAGTACTTCGCCATCGCAACCAGTGTACCGTCATCTCGACGGGCCGACGAGAATCGAGCCAGGCTGAGGTCATGGGGTCCCTCTCAAGAAGCTATCGAACGGGACCGGGCGGTCGTGGGGCCGACTTGAGGCCACGACTCCGGCGACAGGATCGCAAACCACGCCGATTGGGCGGCAGAGCCTATGCTGCCAGCACGGCTGCGCGTTTACGCGTAAACTGGGAGCGGCAAACGAGGAGTTCACGTGGGGCGGGCATGGCCCCGTGGGCTCGGGATGTGAGATTCGAGGAGGGAAGAACATGGCCGCGACCGAAGCACCGCCCACCCAGAAGAAGAGTGCTGCGAAGGCATGGGATGACTGGACCGCATCAACGGGCATCCCCGTCCACGAGGGCTTCTACATCCAGGATCTGCGCACCCTCCAGCTGGGCTGGTGGGAGGAGCGGCAGTGCAACGCGGCGTTCCTCAAGCTGGCTGGCCAGGAGGGAGTGAGCGAGGCGCGGGTCACCGAGATCCCCGCCGGCCAGTCACTGCCTCCATTGAAGTTCGCGCTGGACGAGGTCGTGTATGTCGTCGAGGGGCGCGGAATCACCAACATCTGGCGCGAGCCGGGCGGACAGCAGACGAGCTTCGAGTGGCAGAAGCACAGCCTCTTCAGGTTGCCTCGCCACCACTACCGCCAGCTCAGCAGCACCCAGGGCGGCCAGCCCGCGCGGTTGCTTCATTTCAATTACCTGCCCATCACGATGACTTCGGTACCTGATCCGGAATTCTTCTTCAACAACAGCTTCGTTTCGACTGATGGCGACTCGAGTGAGCTGGCCACCTTCTACTCGGCGGCAACCGCTGTGCAGCGACCGGATCGCGAGTGGGGCGGGGGCTCAGCGAACTGGGTTGGCAATTTCTTCCCCGACATGCGCGCGTGGGACAAGCTCGCCACCCAGGTAAACCGTGGAGCGGGCGCCGCCGCCGTCAGCATAACGTTCCCCGGCGCTCCGATGACCTCCCACATGGCCGTCTTCCCCCCGTTTACCTACAAGAAGGCCCATCGCCACGGGCCCGGCGTGGTCATCGTCGTTCCCGCCGGCGAGGGCTACTCGGTCATGTGGCCGGAGGGACAGGAGAAGCAGCTGATTCGTTGGCAGGAGGCGAGCGTTATGGTGCCGCCGAACAAATGGTGGCACCAACACTTCAACGCTGGTGGGGCGCCCGCCCGTTACCTCGCCATGCACTGCCATCCCGGCGTTGACGTCTATAGCGAGAGCGTCGAGAACCTGGAGCGCGATCAGATCGAGTACACGGCCGAGGATCCCTGGATCCGCGAAACCTTCGCTGCCGAGCTAGTCAAGAAGGGGCTCGAGCCCCGCATGCCGGCCGAAGCCTACACGAACCGCGACTACAAATGGACGCCGCTGAAGGTCTAAATGCATGGGCCGGTCGTGGCCCAAAATCGACGTTGACGCATTTCTCTGTGAGCCCTACACTTCGCGCGGAAACGAGCCCCACAATGAAGAGGAGTTTGCAAAGTGATGAGCGGCCCTCCAAGCTCCTGGGATGACTATGCCGAGAAGGTGCGTCAGCAAGTGCCGGCCGCGCCGGAACAACTGCTCGCTGGCTACGTGCAATGGGCGCCATGGATTGCCATCGTGTTTGGCGGCATCGGCCTGGTGTTCCTGCTCGTCTTCAGCCTGATTGGCGCCGTGCTGATGCCGTTCCTCGCCCTATCCGGCGCCCAGGGCATCAGCATGGGTTTGACCGCCATCCTGTCGCTCGGCCTGGCGATCATTGCGAGCGCCATTGAAGTCGGAGGCGGCTACCTCATGCTTCAGCGTAGCCTCACCGGCTGGTGGCTCATTGCCCTTGGACTGGCGGTATCGGTGCTCAGCAACCTGATAGGCTTTTCGCTCTTCGGCCTCGTGATTGCTCTGGCGATCGGTTACCTCCACGTTCAGGTGAAACCCCGCTATAGCTAGCCGCAAGGACCAGAGAACGCTGTCGGTTCCCATTTCTTCCCCTGTCACATGACCGGCGCGAGGCTTCGGCGGTGAGTCGGCCCAGACCCATATCGTCCGATCGTTAACCTCCTCGCCGCCCTCCGCCAAGGATCCTTCCAAGCAACCCGCTAACGGTCGCGATCACCGCGCGGATTGGCGGCAGGATGACCGTCCAGACCCTCCTCCACGGTCCGTAGGGGCCCCACAGGTCGGGTGGGAATAGGCGGCGCCAGCGGGCCCAGAAGCGGTCCTTCCACCAGCACCAGTCGAACAGGTCGAACCACCGCGACTTCGGAGTCGTGCTGAGGCAGAACTGGACGAGACCGGCGTCGACGTCGAGGATGATCTTCTCCATCTCCGTCCAGGTCGGAAAGAACTGGCCCCAGATCTTGTTAAACTCGAGGACGTAGCCCAGGACGTGCGGATTCGCCGGGTTGGCATAGTGGCGGCTGAACGCCCAGTCGTCGCTGGCGCCCGACGTCGGATACGGCGTCGGCCAGCCGGGCATGAAGAACGACTGGGCGACGTTGTACGACTCGCCCCGGACGCCGGCGATCGCCGCCTGCATCGCATTGGCCGCCGCCTGCAGGCCCACCAGATGGCCGGCGACGACGTACTCGCTGTAAGCGTCGCCGCTGACGCCTCGCTGGCCGTTCCAGCTCGGGTTTGCGAAGTTCTTCGACGTCGTCGCTGACTGGTTCGCGTCATCGCCCCACGGATGGAGGATGTTGCCGCCGTACGAGTGGATGTCGATGAACCGGCGAATCTTGGGGTACTGGTCGAACAGCCAACGGACGTTCTTCGTCTCCGCTTCCGAGAACGCCGCGGTCCCGTGGAACAGGTCAGACGACGGGTCGTTCGACGCCAATGTGCCGGCGCCCACGGCTGCCGGCGCGAATGCCGTCGGGTAGTCCCACAGGAAGTCGTAGTTGCGGTTGTCGTCGACTCCGATCCGACTCGCGACCCCGCCGCTGCTCGCGGGATTGCGGTTCTTGCGCCACATGGAATAAACCGTCTGGCTGTAGTGGCGGCCGTCAGGGTTGATGTCGGGAAAGACGATCAGCTCGACCCGCTCGAGGATCCGCAGGATGTCGTCCGAGCTGAAGGACGTCCCGCCGTAGGCAAGCCCGCTGTGGGCCGACCAGGCGTTGAGCAAGTCGGTCGCGAGATTGACGAGGATGTCGGGACCGCCCCATTCGCGGGCATGGGTCCCGCTGATCAGCAGGACGCCGGTTCGCTGGCACGAGCCGGTACCGATCCGGAGCGCATGGCTTTGGCGACCCTGTGCGGTCAGAAAGGGCAACGTGACCAAATGGGAGGCGGTAGGGTAGTTCGCCGCGAGGGCAATAACGGCCGACTCGATCTCTACGACGTTGAGGAACGTCATGGCGCCGACCCGCCCTTCCCGGGCTCGCGGCCGGGCTTCGCGCCGAGACCGCGGGGTAGGATACGCCCGCCCTCGAATCGATCGCCCTCCGAGACTTCGGCCATGCGCTTGCGACCAGTCTCCGAGACGTTCTCGCCGACTTCAACCGTATAGCCAGCGGCCTCGAGCTCGCGGATCTGCTCCTCGGGCGCGAACGCGTACAAGGTCCCGCTGCCATCGGGCGCCGGTTCGATGTGCGGCCGATCGCCAACATCGAGAGCGACCTTGCGGATGAGCTCGGTGAAGGTGTCGGGTGTTACGGAGATCTTGACCGCGAACCGATCCGGCGGGACTTCGTCGTCCTGATCAGAGCCACCCTTGTTGCCACGGCCCGACAGCTCGGCCATCACGCACCCCCTTGCTTGAACGTTCGCCCCGGGCCGGCCTGGTCGCGGGACGCGGCATCAGCGAATTGAAAGTGTAGGCCTAGGGTAGTCGACTCGTCCAGAACGCGCCACAGTAAGCGCGACGATTACACCAGGTCCCACTGCGTCACGTTCCAGGCCTGAGTGGAGCGCTCGAATTTGGCGTGGACGTTGGTCACCCTTTTCGTAAAGATCGTCGGCTCCAGATTGTTGAACAGAAATAGGATGACGACTTGATCGGATACGTGCTGGACGATCTGTGAGAGCAGTGCGTTCCTCTCGCTCAGTGGAATCGTAGCTGCGTAGCGCGCGATGGTCCCATCGAGGTCGGCGTTCTGGTAGCGCCCGCGGTTTCCACCCTGCCAGCGATTCTCGGCGAGTGGGACCTGGTTGCTGCCGAGCACACGGTTGAGGTCCCAGCGAAAGTTTCCGCGCACGACGAACTCGAGAGCGGGGAATGTCGAGCGATACTCCACGTCCTCCGCTCGTTGCGGAGGAACGGCGAACGCGTCCACCTCAACGCCGAAGCGCTTCCACTCGTCTGCGACAGCGAATCCCGGCTTGTAATTACCTCGAGCCTCGACTGCCAGTCGCTGCCCGCTGCTGTCGTTGTAGAGGCCATCCGGCGCCTTCGCGTATCCGAGCCCCTCCATAAGCTGAGCCGCTGTCCGCAGGTCGTAGGCGTACTTCACCACACTCGGGTCCACGTCCTTGTAGTCCTGCTCGAGCGGATTGATGAAGGTGTGAGCAATGGAGCTGAGGCCGCCGCTGAATGTGTCCACGAGCTGCTGACGGTCGACTCCGTGAAGGAGCGCGCGCCGGAACTGGACGTTGGCCACCGCCGGGTTCGTGTTAATGAACTGAGGAAACGCTGCCAGCGCGCCAGTTGGGGCGACGTCCATCTTGCCGCCTTCGAGCTTCTTGACCATGTCGGAAGCCTCTTCGAGCGACACCGACCGTCCCAACGTCAGCTCGACGGTACCCGCGAGGACGTTGGCGGTCAGGGTGTTCACGTCTCGAATGAACTTGACCTCGATCTCGTCGATCTTCGGACGCCCAAGCACGTAGCGATCGTTAGCCTGGAAGACCGCATTGCTGTCCATCGACCAGTCCTTGACCTTGTACGGTCCCGTCCCCACAAACCCCGCGGTCCAGTAGGGCAGAGCAAGAAAGCTCTCCACGTCGTGTCTGTCGTATGCCTCCTGCAGCAGATGCCGAGGCAACGGCAGCAGCGAGCGGTCGCCGTCGTAACCGAAGAGCAGATTCGCATAAATGAACGTCTGTCTCCACGTCACAACGATCGTTCGAGGGTCCGGCGCGTCGATGGCAGCCACATTCCGGTAGTAACCATGGCCGAAAACCGCCTTGAGATCGTTGTCCTCCTCCACCTGATAGGTGAAGAGCACGTCTGCCGACGTGAATGGCGTCCCATCGTGCCATTGCACGCCGTCGCGGATCCTCCAGGTGGTCTCCATGCGCCCGTCGGGTAGCAGCTTCCACAGGCCGTTCTCTGCTGAAGGGACGGATTCGGCCAGGAGCGGCTGAATCGACCCATCATGGTCCACGATGGTGAACCCGGAATGCACCAGCGTCGCCATGGCCTCCATGCCGGGCGCCGACCCAGCCGCGGCGGCGACCATCTGGTTCAGCGCCGGCGGCACGCTATTGACGGCGGCCACGAGTCGCTTGG
>JAERMM010000223.1 GCA_016844585.1 Chloroflexota bacterium
CCCCACGAATCGGTACAGGACGAAGGCTTTCAGGCAGGGGGAACAAATCCTGGTCCGCCGGATTTGCCAATGGATTTCCATGGCTTGCACCAACAAGGTAGCCGCCCGCCACCAGACGACGAGGCGATGGCTCTGCGCTGCGAAGTCGGACGGTCACTGAAACCGGTACCGGTTCAAAGTACCAAGCCTCACCGTTTTGCTCCCCGTCGACTGGCTGGTTGGTAGCGAGCAGTACCTGAAAGCCGCCTTCCGGGGTGGCGGTGACCAGAGTAGCGACCGGATTGGCGGTCACACCTCTCGCGGACGGAACCGAGTAACGCGCTTCGCCCGCGACGGACATGGGCGTTCCTCGTAGGCGGCCAAGGAGGCTCAGAGCGTGGAATTCGGCTCGTGTCCGTCCTTCGCTCGGGATGAGTCCCGATCCACTGCCCGAGGGCAAAATGCCCAAGGAATTGAGGCCCGCGAGAAGCGTCCACGGGATGACCGATGCCACACCCCCGTGGAAATCGCCGTTGGCCCCCTCGATGTACAGAGCTGCGAGGTGTGCAGCTCGATAGTTCGTGTCGAACCCTGGATTGGACGGATCATCACTTCCGTACGGACCACTTTGCGAAATCACCAGGGGAGCGGACGGCAAATCAAGCTCCCGTATCGTATTCTGGAGGTCATCGAGAGCGGATCTCACTCCAGATGACTCGCTGAGTGGATTCGAGTCATAAAAGTGCACGCTGTAGAAGTGCACCGGCGAACCATCATCCGCAACACGACGGAGCGGCTCAGAGAAGTAGCGAGCCCGAATGGCGCCACCGCTGACCCGCGGCGTAGACAGCCCGGGGGCACCTATTCGCACGGTCGGGTCCGCCGCGCGCCACGCTGCGGATACTGTCTGCATGAGGTCTGAGAAATCGTCGACGGTTCCGTGCCAGAAGGGCCCCGGACCATCATTCTCGTCCTTGCCGAAGTCGGGCTGATACCCAATCTCGATCATCTGCCCGCCAAGGCCGCGCTCAACGAGATGGCGTCCGACGAAGTAGTGGAACCAATAGAGGTCGTCCCAGTTCGTGGGCGCATCCAACCGTTCGCCCCCACGGGCAAGCGATGGAGGCACGCCGGCTGTGTTTAGTAGAAGGGACGATGCCCAGCTGAATATCTCATCAGTCGCGCGATCGAATCGATCCCAGTCAAACTGATACACCCCCGGAACCGCCCTGCTCTCCGCCGACCTGATCACCTCGAAGCCTACGGCGTCTTCCCACCCGGATCCGCGATGCAGACGGACGTTGGCTGAACGGAGCGCCTCGCGATATGGACCAGATAGCGTCCGATCGCCGCCCTCAAGATAGGAGTAGCCGAAGCCAGTCGCGTTCACAGGCAGCGTCCGAGTGGGAATTGGAGGGAAGCCTGCCTCTACGACGCCAGCCACATCCTGCCACGCCGCTACCGTCATCGACGCGCTACGGGCGTCCGCTCCGTTGACCGTCACCAGGTAGACACCCGGGTGCTCATAGATGTGCGTAATCGTAGGTCGGCTGGTCCGTTCAACCTGGCCATCGCCCCAGGACCAGAAGTAGGAATGGGGAGGGGTACCTCCAGCGAACCTGGCCTCGTAGCGAATGGGCGACCCGCTGGCGCCGAGACTCGGCCCAAGCAGGCCAAGTCCGATGCCGCTGGACTGGACGGTCCGTGCGAGCACAGTTAGCTGTTGCGAATCGAGTCCGTCTGCGCCCGTCAGCTCTTGACCTGCCAGGCCGATCAATTCCTTGTCCAGCAGGTGGAGGTCCACCACCGTGCTGGCCAGGTAGAACCCCAGCACAAAGGCAATCGTTATGCCGAGCAGAATGAAACCGAGAGATCGATAGCCCTCGGCCACGGATGGTCCTGAAGACTCAGAGGGTAGCGACGGCCCCGTCAACGGAGCTGGGACCAAGGGGAGCGCCACCGTAAACACGCTCCGCGACAGAGGCCCCGCAACCCGAGCACCGGCGGCGGCGCGCGCCGTCTCCGTCGCCGCCTTTGACATGAAGACCGTACAGGTTTCGTAAGCGGGGCACAGACAATACCGCGCCTGGTGGTCAAGGCTTACCGATCGAGGCGAGCCCTCGGCATAGCAAGCGCTTGCGCGATCCGGTTCCTGGAACCGCGTATCCGAGTCGATCCAGGTGCCCAGGTAAGGACAACTGTCGGCCAGTCGCGGGTCTGCTGTATCCATCAATTCAGAATGGCGGCCAGGGCACACCGCTATAGGGATCCAGCGACGGATAGACGCGATGCTCGATCACCCAATCAGTGCGTCGCAGGAACATATCCATCTCTTCGTGGCTCAGAACACCGTAGAGCAGAGACGACCACCCATCAACCCGAAATGGGTCGGCCCTGAAGCTAGCGAGGTCAGTCAATATCGACTCCGGAACCGGCGATTGGCAAAAGTGCAGCAGCACCGTGCGTACCTTCGGGGGCACATTGAAACAGAGTCCGTGGTCTATTGCCCATAACTGGCCATCGGCGTCACGCAATACGTGTCCCGCCTTCCGGTCGGCGTTGTTGGTGACGATGTCAAACGCGGCGATACGCGCCAGGGACAGATCGTCGGCGGAGAGCAGATCGCGCATCGAACGCGGCGGCTCTGAGTCGACGAACAATTGCATCGACCCCACGCCGTGAGGACCCTGACGGATCACCGTTGGCGGGACAAGAGCCCAGCGGAGTGCCTGAGACGTCACGAACGCGGCATATTCGCGTCGGTACAGCGTCCCATCGGGAAAGTCCCACAGTGGACGCTCCCCGCGGCGAGGTTTGTAGATTCCCCGGCACGCGCGGCCTTCGAACTGGAGGTCAACGCAGAACGTGTAGTTCGAGCCCCAGGGAACATACTCGCACGCAGTAATTGCGCCGTGCTTGAGAATTGAATGCATGTCCGACGACACGTGCGGCCGCCATGTGCCAACGTTCGTTGTGTTTCTCCGCCGCCACATCACCAGAAGGGGATTGTCGGGGGCGCTCCTAACAACTGTCAAGTGAGCAGATCCCCGAGGGGAACGTCCCCATGAGAGCAGGAGCCCACCCAAAAAGGAAGATCCCGTGGCTTGCATTAGGTGGCCGTCCCTGTTAGAACACGCTCGGCACCCAAAGGGGATCTAATCGCTTCTTGATCACTCCCTCTGTTTCGGCTGACGAGGCCACCTCTTCCGAGCCTCGTTCCCCATTCCACCGAAGGCACCGGGCACTCGTAGCGTCGATCGGCGCGGTGGGCCTGGCGCTTGCCGTCGTGACGGTATCGCTCGTGCTGCTGGTGAGCGTAGTCCGCATCGAGTCAGACCCACCCGGCGGCGTCGTGTTCATCGATGACCAACCGGTTGGGCAGACGCCCGTGCTTCGGTTCGCGGCGGGAAGGGGTACCTGGCAAGTACGCGTCGAAGCGCCAGGCCACACGACGTGGAGCGGCCGAATTGCCTACGCCCCTCCAGGGTTAGCGCAGGCCATGGCCAAACTGGCGCCGATGCCAGGATCCCTCCAGATCCAGACCGACCCGGACAACGCCGAGGTGCGAATCGACGACCGTGTCGTTGGGGTGAGTCCCGTGGCCATTGGCAACATAGAGCCTGGACTGCGACAGATCACACTCGTTGCACAGGACTTCGAGCCCTGGACGGGAGCTATCCGGATCACACCGGGCGGGGCCTTTGCACAGCGGATCGCCCTCCGTCCGATACCGGCGCGCCTCAGGATCGACTCCCCGGCCAGGGACGCATCGTTCTGGGTTGACGGCTCGATGCGAGGCACGCTCCCGGTCGAGGTTTCCGTGGAAGCCGGTGAACGGCTCTTACGCATCGAGGCGCCCGGTTTCCGAGCGTGGGAGATGCGCTCGATGATCCTTCCCAACGAGGTGCGAGCCCTGAGCATCCCCCTGCTTCGCCCATGGCCGGCGATCGAGGATGGAGAGCGCGTCCATCCGCTCGCGGTGATCATTGAGAATCAAGACGATGCTCGCCCGCAGACCGGACTGGATCGGGCCGACATCGTCTACGAAGCTCTGGCCGAGGGCGGAATCACGCGCTTCCTCGCACTCTACGCGACGCGCGAGGCTGACATCATCGGACCGGTACGATCCGCTCGACACTATTTCGTAAACTGGGCCCAAGAATACCAGGCTCCGCTGGTGCACGTCGGCGCCAGCCCCCAGGGGTTTGCCGCGCTGCGATCAGCCGGATTGCCGGACGTTGAGGAAACCCTGGGCGGGCCGATCTGGCGCTCAGGCTCTCGGCCTGCCCCGCATAACGCCTACACGAGCACAATCGGCATCCAAACGTCGCTCGGCGCCCGCGGCGCCAATCTCGGCTCGTTCGGTGGGCTCCAATTCAAGACCCCAACCGGCGCCGCCCGACACAGCGGCCGTAGCACATCCGATGTGGCGATCAAGTTCGGCCGAGGGAGCTACGTCGTCGAATGGAGCTATGACCCGGTCACAAACGAGTATTCGCGATCGATGAACGGTCGGCCGCATGACGATGCCATGACTGGCGAACCGATTCAGGCCGCCAACGTGTTCATCCAGTGGACGGACTCGTGGCTGATTCCTGGCGACGAGAACGGACGGTTGGATTTCGCCCAGGTCGGTGGAGGAAAGCTGTTGGCCCTGGTCGACGGGATCGCAATAGAAGGGACCTGGCGAAAACGGTCACTCGGAACGCCGACCGCCTACCTCGACCATGAGGGAAATCCAATCCTGATCAACCCCGGACCGACCTGGATTCAGGTTGTTCCACCCGCGGGCCGAGTGGACTTTCCGCCCTCGTAAGCATCATTGCTGACGTCCGGAGCGTGGGATATACTGCCGGCAGCCATGCCGCTTGCCCCTTTGGAGGCGCGAGATGTTTAAACGCACTGAAGAGTCCG
>JAERMM010000224.1 GCA_016844585.1 Chloroflexota bacterium
CGACCTGCTCCAACTCGCCCTGGGCGATGAGCTTTCCAACCTGGTCGCCCTGCGGCCCGTTGAAGTGATAGACGAGGTAGTCGGCCCGGCCGGTCCTGATCGCCTGATACTTCTCCTGGACCCCCTCGTCGGGGATCAGGACGACTTCGATATCTTCGTCCGGGTCGAAGTCAAGCTTCTTGAACGTCGCGCGTACCATTCGCTCCCCGGCGCCCAGCCGCCGGTTCGTCGTGAATCGCTTCCCTTGCAGCTCGGAGGTGCCTTTGATGGCGCCGGGGCGCGCCGCGATGCCGAAGGGCAATCCGTTGCGGTACGACCCGACTATCGCGATATCCGCCCCCTGGGCGTTTGCCTCGATCAGCATCTCAGGGTGCGCGTCCATGGCAAACGAGGTTCGCCCCTCGGACAACATCCGAATCGAGCCGTCGTTGTCGCCGGCGACGATCATCTGGGGCGACGTCAGAAGGCCGGCATCCCGGAATAGACCGAAGTGCTCGGCGCTCAGCGGAGCGATCGGATGCCCTGGGTGCTTCGCATAGAAGTGCTCCACAGAGTAAACGAGATTGCCGGCGGGAGCGGCTGCCATGCTTTCCTCCGGACTACCTCTTGTTAGCGAGCGCCTGTTCGATAAGCTCGCGGATCACGCCTCCGGAAAGCGGCGCATAGTCCTCGGTGGCAGCGGTTACGTCGTACGTGATACCGGGCTTGGGGATGTTGATCTCCCGAAGCCCGTCCTTCGGAATGTCGACGCGGAGTGAGTTCTGCTTGACCTCACGCTGCCAGGCGATCTGCCCGTCGCGCGACAGCAGCCAGTTGATGAAGACTTTGGCCGCGTTTGGATGTGGCGCGTTCGCCATCAACGCGACGGTGCCGCCACCAGGCCCTATGACGGCCCCTTCCCGAAGCTGGGCCGGGTCGACGAAGGCCAGCGGCAAGCCCTGCTCAATCGCTGTAACGACCTCGGTCGGGTTCGGCATCAGACCTATCGGGTATTGGCCCTGAGCGACCCAGTTGACGATCTGGAAAGTGTCGGCGCTAAGCGTCATTTCCATCTCGCTGAAGAGCCTCTCGATGAAGGTGGGCCCTACCGTCGGGTTCAAATAGAGGAACCGGGTAGGAACGGCGCCCGCACCGGGTAGGCGCACATCGCGAGCCGCGATCTTGCCTTTCCACTTCGGGTCGAGCAGGTCCCAGTATGACGTGAACGACCTCGGGTCCACCATCGTGGTATTGACGTAGATGTACTCCTGAACGGTGCCCTGAAATGCCAAGGTCGTGTACGGCTGCGAGGTGTCGAGCCACCACAGGCGTCCATCCCACCAGGCGTTCGGGTCCGTGACCTCTGGCAACATCAATACGGGCTCGAGCGGCTCCAGGCCACCGAGTGGCTTGAGCGGAACAATGGCGCTCGTACCGAAACTGGGCAGCACGTCTATCAAGAACCGTCCAGCCTGGCGCTCGGTCATGATGCGCGACAACAGATCCGGCGGCGGCGCGGTGAAAAGGCTGACCTTGATACCCGGATAGGCTCGCTCGAACGGCTCAATAAATGCCTCACGGTTGGGTTGACCCGAACCCGCGTAGATACTGACTTCGCCCTCCTGCCTCGCGGCGGCCAGTACCTGGTCCCATTGCAATTGAGCGGCGCTCGGGGCTGGCGGCAACAGCAACGTTCCTGCCACCAGCGCGCACACCAGGCCAATGGTCACCCGACCGAACCCTATCATCACTCGTGTAGATACCATCGTCTCTATCTCCAAGCTGTAAGGTCAGACTTCGTCGCCGCCGTAATGTACCACCCGTTTCGATTGGAACGCAGGTTAACATTCTTTTGCGAAAGAGAAAAGGGGTCTGCGTCCAATTGACAAACTTTGGCTATTGTGTCACATTCGCACCGAATCGACGGTCAGGACCGGGAGGTGGTTATGGGATCGTTAATCCGATTCCTGGAAGATAGAGTAGAGCGCGAGATCGAAGCGCGAAAGTCGAGGGGCGTGCGCGTTGTCGATCCTCGTGCGCAGACCTCGTCCTCGCTGCTGATGGACGTCCCCGAGAACGACAGTCGTCGCGGTGTCCCACCCCTCGGCCTGCGCGAGTACTGGTATCCGCTCGTTCCTGACTCGAAGGTGCGCGGCAAGAAGCCGCTCTACTGGAACATCCTGGGCGACGACGTCGTTCTGTTCCGCGATAAGAAGGGCCAGGTCGCAGCTCTCAGCGACACGTGCGCACACCGCGGCACGAGCCTGAGCGAGGGCGACTGTTTCTACGAGGGTTTCGTGTCCTGCCCGTACCACGGCGCCACGTTCGCCGGGGACGGCGAATGCGTCGCTTTCATCTGTGAGGGACCGGACTCAAAGATGGTGGGCAACCTGCACATGAAGGTCTATCCAACGAAGACCATCCGCGACTGGGTGTTCATCTGGATGGGCGACGGCGAGCCAGCGCCCATCGAAGAGGACGTGCCGCCGGAGCTGTTCGAGCCGGAAACGCAGATGCACGCGTCGTACACCTACTGGACCACGAATTGGCTCATGGCCATCGAGAACCACAGTGACTCGCACAATGCTTTCTACGTGCACCGGAATTCGGTATCGCAGCTTACCTCGAACCACGCCGGGCGCGACCGTTCACCGGTTGCGCCCACGGGTCGCATCATCAACAATCGTTCCATCGTGACCGTGCACCCCGGACACGGTTATTACGACGTTGACGGTAAATCGCCCTACCAGATGTACTACCCAGGGGTCGACGGCGTCTGGCCACTGCACACGTACCGCAAGATGTGGATCTGGTTTTTCGACATCTTCAACGCCAGGAAGCGGGCTGGCTTTACGGGTGTCTTCAAGAAGGCCCCGGAGGAGTGGGCCCTCGGACACCACCTTCCCTGCGCCGTACGTGCCGGGGGCGGCAGCACGCGCTGGGCGATTCCGGTCGAGCCCAATCTATCGCGCATCGTCTACTTCTATTTCACTCGGCCGAAAACCGCGCTCGGACGGTTCTGGGATCGCGTGATGTTCAAGTTCTGGCGGTTCCCGATGGCCTACAACTTCAGCGGCCAGGACAACACCGCCGCAACGCCCGTGCGCTTCTTCACGCCGGAGCATTTCGCGCCCACCGATTCGCAGCTCATCATGCTGCGGAAGCTGATCACCGACGGCTCGCGCGACGCGGTCCGCCGCCGTCAGCCCCACGACAATGGGGGTGGGAACGGGGCATCGGCGCCATCCGACACAGCGCCAACCCGGGAGCCTGTGGGAAGTGCATCCTAGGCACGCCGGCTCTCCAGGCAACCTGATATCGTCATCACTTGGCGTTAGATCGGAGATCGAATGGCCTTAACCGTTGGATACATCGGCCTCGGCAACATGGGGAAGCCGATCGCGTCGAACGTCGTGAAGGGCGGCTTCGAATTGTCCGTGTTCGACATCCGAGATGAGCCGCTCCGTGATCTGGCGGCGCTTGGCGCGCACGTTGCGAAGTCAGCCCACGAAGTCGGTGAGCGCTCAGACATCCTTGAGCTATCGCTCGTCGACGATGAGCAGATCATGCGCGTGGTATGCGGCGAGGGCGGGGCGCTCGACGGAATGAGGGCCGGATCGATCGTCGCAATCCACAGCACGATCCATCCCAAAACGCCCGGCCTGGTCGCTGAGGTCGCCAACCCGAAGGGCGTGGGCGTGCTGGACGCACAGGTCAGCGGCGGCCAGGGCGGAGCGAAAGCCCAGACGCTCACCTACATGGTCGGCGGCAAGCGCGAGCTGTTCGATCGGTGCCTTCCCGTCTTCGAGACGTCGGGGAAGAACATCTTTCACGTCGGTCCACTTGGCGCAGGCTCGGCGACGAAGTTGGCTCAGCAGGTAATCGTCTGTCTCAATCGTATGTCGGCATACGAGGGCATGATGCTGGCAAAGAAGGCGGGCCTCGATCTAGAGATGCTGCAGGCGGTCGTGCGCACCACCAGCGCTCAGAGCGCCATCGTGGAGAACTGGCTGCGCGACTTCGGCCACATCGGAGATACGGACCGCAACGACCCGGACCTCATGGCCCATCTCTTCTGGAAGGGATTGGTTCCGGCGCTAGAGCTCGGCCACGAAGTTGGCCTTTCGATGCCAGCGACGGCCCTGGTCCAGCAGACATTTCCTCGCGTACTTGGGTTAGAGAAGGGGTAGGGCGGGGCTGTTCCCTCTCCCAAGGGGGAGGGCAGACGACCCTACGCGAAGAAGTCCGCGCCCCACTTTTCCCGCATCTTTGCCTGTAGCTCCGCACTGGTACCCACCACCTTTGGGAATTGGTCTCGCCAGTGGAACGGGCGCGTGGCGTCAATTACGAGCCGAGAACCAGTGTAATCACGATTGGCCCGCTTCTCCGGCGGCAGCCGTGGATCCAGCGGCTGGCTACGACAGTTGGGCACGACGGTGACCGAGCTCTCCGGGTCTGATCGGGTCCACATCGCCCAGAGCACCTCGTCGGTGTTGCTCGGGTCGATGTCTTCGTCGACCACGATGACGTAGCGCCCGAGCTGCAGGCCGATGGTTTGCGCGGCGATCATGCCGGCCTGCTGCGCGTGGCCCGAGTAGCGCTGACGAATCGCAATCACCGCGAACCCGTTCGTCGTCGCGGCGATCGTCGAAACCGCGCGAATGTCCGGCACGCCGGCGGCATCCAGCCCCTCCCAGGTCACCGCGTCAACGATGATGCGACGAACCTCGGCAGCGTCTCCGTGTGGGCGCATCACCTGGTTGCCCAGGATGATCGGCTGGTTGCGGTAGTAGACAGCCTCAACCTGGACGAAAGTCTCGGGGCGCATATTGCTGGCGTAGTAGCCAGTGTACTCGCCAAATGGCCCCTCATCTCGGGTCTGTTGAGGATCGACGAACCCCTCGA
>JAERMM010000035.1 GCA_016844585.1 Chloroflexota bacterium
CCACCCTCGGTCTGCCGACCAGGCATGAGGCCGCTATCGACCTTCATGGAGCCGCCACTCGGGTCGGTCGCCACTTGCGCGAGGACGATGGGTTCGGCCAGATCCCTCTCTGACAGAGGCAACGGACGATCGGTCACGGGCGTCGAAAGGGTCTGTTCGGCCGGAGCAAACGACAGGCCAATCGCCCGATAGCCGCAGCCAGAGACCAGCAACATGATCACCAGCGCAAACCTCGCGCCGGTACTGATTCGTAACACGAAAGCCCCCGGTCGCCAAGGTACGCGGCGCAAAGCCCGCCGAACGGCACCGATTTTACGGCATCCTGCTGCCCACGGATGTAAACCCGTTTCCGGGGAACAATCACGGCGGCTGGTCCAATTCTCATTGCGCAGGCTCGTCGCCCCCCGTAACTCGACCCTCGACCCAAACCGAGCGAGTTCAACAGCACGTTCGCATCGGCTGCGGCTGGCGAGACTGGAGCCGCTACTCGGAGGCGGTTCGACGGGCTACGAAAGCTGGAGCATCCACGAGTGGCACCGGGTGAGGGAGGAAGCCCACCACCGTCGACCGTGTCCGGTGCGGAGCGAGGGCAGGCCGTCATCGCGGCGCCTTCCTGCGGCAAACGTTGTCACGGATGTCACGGTTGTCACTGGGCCTTTTTTCAACGAGTGGAGGCGCTCACCGCGCAGGAAGTAGCTCTCCGGTCGTGAGATGGGCCGAATTGGCTGGGCTTAGGCAGTAATGGGCGCGTCGTGGGTCGTTACTCTGACCTCCGGAAGGGCTTCGTCAAAATGGCGGGCAGCGAGGCCGGCGTCGAACTCGAAGCCAGCTTCCTCGAGGGCGCGGAGCTTTGCTGACTGGCAGAGGAAAGCGATGTCCGCGCCAGACAGGCCGCCGGTGGCCTGCACCAGATGATCGATGAGACCATCCAGCTCAACCCCTGACTCAAGGGCAGCCCCACGCAGATGGATGCGGAGGATCTCACCGCGATCGGCAGCATCAGGCAAGTTCACAGCCAGGTGGACGCCAAAGCGCCCTGGGCGCAGCATCGATGAATCGACCGAGCCCGGCTTGTTCGTAGCGCCGATGACGATCACCTGACCGAGCCGTTCCATGCCGTCCAGCTCTGACAGGAGCTGATTCACCACGCGTTGAGGAGCCCGCGTCCCCTCATGGTCTCCCTCGGTTCGACGGGGCGCGATGGAATCGAGCTGGTCGAAGAACACGACACAGGGCGCCGCGCGGCGAGCTACGTTGAAGACGTGGCGCACACTCTCTTCGGACTCCCCGAACCACTGAGAAAAGAGCTCCGGGCCCTGGATAGAGATGAAATTAACGCCGCACTCGTGCGCGATGGCTTGCGCGAGCAGCGTCTTGCCGGTGCCGGACGGCCCATAAAGAAGGACGCCCTGGTTGGTCGAAAGCCCCAGGCGAGCGAACAGCTCGGGGTGGAGCAGCGGCTTCTCGATCAAGTCCTGCAGCCGCCGCTTCACGTGCGACAATCCGCCAATGTCCTCCCACCCGACGGTCGGATATGACATGAGTGATTCGCGGAGCGAAGCCGGGCGCACCTTCTTCAGGGCCAGATCGAAGTCTTCCCCGGCAACGACGAGGTCCTCGGAGGCCGGGTACGAGGCCAGCGACGGCATGAGCAAGAACCGCTGGGCGGCCCGGCGCAGCGCATTGAGGCCAGCCTCGCGCGCCAGCTCCATCAAGTCTGCGCCGACAAACCCGTATGCCCGGCGAGCTGCATCGGGAATGGCGGCTACCGCGTCCGCGTTCAGAGGCATCTCGCGCGTATGCACGCGCAGGATCTCTTCGCGCGCAGCGGCGGACGGCGTGGGGAAGTGGATCTCGCGGTCGAAGCGGCCAGCGCGGCGCAGCGCCGGGTCGACCGTCTCGATGCGATTCGTCGTCCCGATCACCATGACGCCATCGGCGCGGCGCAAGCCGTCCATCAACGCAAGGAGCTGCGTGACCGCCCGCGAGTCCGAGAGGGTGCTGGTGCTGCCGCGGACTGGCGCCAGGGCGTCCAGCTCGTCGATGAAAATAATCGACGGCGGCTTGTACGCGGCGTCGCCGAACGTCTTGCGCAGGTTCTCTTCCGTCTGCCCACTGTACGTTCCAACAATCTCCGGCCCATTCACGTAGAAGAAGCCCGCGTTGACCTCGTTGGCAACGCTTCGAGCCAGAAGCGTCTTGCCTGTGCCAGGGGCGCCGTGAATCTGCTCGTCGAGACCGCCAACGTCCTCATAGGTGGTGTCGGTAACGGCCTCGGCCTTCGGACCCGGATCGTGATGGTGGTGCAGGGCGCCGCCATGCTCGTGGTCCTCGCCGAGATCGAGGTACAGCTCGGTCGCGTCCGCAACGATCCCCTCGCCCCCCGTTACGCTGTGTACCTCGTAGGTCAACCCACCCATGGTGTCGTTGGGCTTGAGGTAAAGCAGCATCCCCTCGCAGAGAGGCGTACGGCCGGCGACTAGCCGCTTTTTTAGCTCGTGCGTCAGGCCTGTCGTCCCGGCCATTGAGAGATCGACGCCGGGCAGCAAAACCACCTGAAGAGCGGCGCCCAGCACCACGGTCTCGACCTGGACCTGCTCGTTGGGGTACGCCTTCAGTGACTGGCGAATGAAGCGATCGAAGCGTATAGCGCCAACGTCGATCCCATCGGGCGGCGCTGACACACGAGCCAACACGGCGCGGCCGCGGTGCGTCGTGACCCGCACGACCGAGTCAACGGAGACACCCGCGGCTTCCATCACGTCAGGCGCCAGGTACGCAACGCACAAACGGCCGTCGCGATAGTCGCTCGGCCGCGGATCTACTATGGCGTTCGTCGGCATGCTGGCGCTCCGATATCAGGTGAGGAGTCTTGGGGTTGGTGAGTTGCCGCCCAATGGTAACGCAACGTCAAAGAGGGACGACCATGACCATGAGGTTTGATCTCCACGGGTCGCTTTGCAGCCATTTGAGAGCGAATGGTATAGTCCCGCAACTTCATACGCGTGGCGTAGAAGGGGATCAGTACGCGCGGGGCGGGCCTACAGAGAGCCGGCGGAAGCTGCGAGCCGGTGGTCAAAGCGCGCGGAACTCGCCCCAGAGCCGCTGATGCGAACAGCGACCCGCATACACCCGCTCCTAGAAGGGGTGGGAAGGACGGGCGCCCAGTAGTCTCAGCCGGGTTGGCAGCCGATATACTGCTTTGAGTGGGCGCGTTGCGGATGCGCTAAGTGGGGTGGTACCACGAGAGAAAGCTCTCGTCCCGACGTGGACGAGGGCTTTTTGATTTTCTGGACCATTTAGCTAGCCGGAGCACGTCAAGAAGGGTGGTACCGCGAGCAGGCCCTCGTCCCTTCCGGCGACGAGGGCCGTCGTGTAAGTGCTGAGTTCCGAGCGCTGAGTGCTGAGAAGAAGCACTCGGCAGTCGTGGCGACAATGCGAGACTCAGGACTCAGGACTATGAAAAGGAGGGAACCCGTGAAGATTAGCGGTTCGCACATGGTCTGCGAAAGCCTCGTAGCCGAGGGCGTCCGCACGGTATTCGGGCTCCCTGGCGGGGCCATCATGCCGCTGTATGACGTGATCCCCGGCTATCCAATCCAGCACGTGCTGGTGCGCCACGAACAGGGCGCTGCGCACATGGCGGACGGATATGGGCGCGCAAGCGGCGACGTCGGCGTTTGTTTTGCGACCTCGGGCCCAGGCGCGATCAACCTCGTCGTCGGACTGGCGACGGCAATGATGGACTCAGCGCCGGTAGTCGCCATCACGGCGAACGTCGCAACGAGCTTCATCGGCTCAGATGCTTTCCAGGAAGCGGACATCACCGGGATCTCGATCCCTGTGACGAAGCACAACTTCCTGGTGCGCAACGTCAACGACATCCCGAAAGTGATGAAAGAGGCCTTCCACCTGGCACGCACCGGCAGACCCGGCCCCGTCCTGGTGGACATTCCGAAGGACGTGCTGCAGAACGAGGGCGAGTTCTCCTACCCGACCAAGGTCTCGATGCCCGGCTATAACCCGACGACACAGGCCAACGTGGTTCAGGTCCGCAAAGCGGCGCGCTTGATCGAGCAGGCAAAACGCCCGGTGATCATGGCAGGCCATGGTGTGCTCATCTCACGCGCGTGGGACGAGCTTCGTGAATTCGCGCAACGCGCGAACATCCCGGTCATCAACACGCTTCTCGGCCTGAGCGGCTTTCCAGGCACAGACCCGCTCTTCCTCGGGATGCCGGGCATGCACGGGACTGCGACGGCGTGCTACGCGCTCGACCAGGCGGACCTCATTATCGGCGTCGGCAATCGGTTCGACGATCGCTCGGTTGGTAAGTTCTCGTCCTTCGCCGCGCGCGCGAAGGTCATACACATCGACATCGACCCTGCCGAGATCGGTAAGAACGTGCGGGTCGAAGTTCCGATTGTGGCCGATTGCAAGAACGCGCTCCAGACGCTGTTGCACGAGCTTGGAGACTGCATCGATCGGAGTGAATGGCTCGATCAGGTCGCCGAATGGAAGCGGCAGTATCCGCTGCCCGAGCCGCCGACAGACGGGCGGCTCTCCCATAGACACGTGATCGACGAGATCTGGCGCGCGACAGACGGCAAAGCGATCGTGGTGACGGACGTCGGGCAGCACCAGATGTTCATGGCCCAGCAGTACCCATTCCTCACGCCGAACAGCCACATCTCATCCGGCGGGCTTGGAACCATGGGGTACTCGTTGCCCGCCGCGATCGGAGCACATTTCGCTCGCAAGTGCAACATCAAGGTAGCGCTGTTCAACAACCACTATCTCGGCATGGTCCGACAGTGGCAGCACCTCTTCTACAAGGACAACTTCGTTGCGGTGGACCTTTCAGGCCCTCCCGACTTCATGAAGCTCGCTGAAGCCTATGGGATTCCCTCCTGGCAGGTGGAGGACCCGTCGCAGGTGGCCGAGGCCGTGCGCAGGGCGAACAACGAGCCAGGGCCAGCGCTCATCGAGTTTCTCATCGATCCAAACGAAAACGTGTTCCCGATGGTCGTTCCCGGGACGTCACTCGCGGAGGTTATCCCGTTTGAAACACACACTAGTGGCCACAATGGACAACAACCCGTTCACGTTCAACCGGGTCATCAGCCTATTCCGGTCTCGGGGCTTCGTCATTGAGTCGCTGACCATCGGCCAGACCGATGTCCCGAACATCATGCGGCTGACGATCGTCGTGGATGGGTCGAAGACCGCGGTGGAACAGGTTGTCAAGCAGCTCTACAAGGTGGTGGAGGTCCGCAAGGTCTCCGACCTTTCGGATGACCAGCCGGTCGTCCGTGAGCTGGCGCTCATTAAAGTGACCAGCAAACCGACAACGCGGGGCGAGATCATGCAGCTCGTGGACATTTACCGAGCCCGAATCGTGGACGTGGCGCTCGGCTCGGTGATGATCGAGGTGACCGGAGACCCGGAGAAAATCGACTCAATAACGTCGCTGCTCAAGGGCTTCGGCATCAAGGAACTGGTGCGGACGGGCGTGGTCGCGATGGTTCGCGGCAGCGTGGCACCGCAGTCGGAGAAAACCCGAGACCCAGTGGCGGCGGGTTAGAGCGAGGTGCAACGGGAGAGCAATGCGGCAGTGACAGGGTAAGGGGAGGACACGACTCGTAGGGGCGGGGCTTGTCCCCGCTCCTACCGAACGCGACGATGGAGGGAATTAGCGGATGGTGAAGATCTATTACGACAGCGACGCTGACCTGACGCTTCTCGATGGGAAGCAGGTCGCGGTGCTCGGGTACGGCAGCCAGGGCCACGCGCACGCGCTCAACCTCACCGAGAGCGGCGTCAAGGTCATCGTCGGCCTCTATGAGGGCAGCAAGTCCTGGTCGGTGGCTTCGAACGATGGACTTACGGTTCTTCCTGCCGGACAGGCAGCGGCGCAGTCTGACGTCATCATGGTTCTGGTCCCAGATCAGACGCAGCGATCCCTGTACGAAGAGGCCATCAAGCCCGGTCTCAAAGCCGGAAATACGCTGATGTTTGCTCACGGCTTCAACATTCATCACCACCAGATCGTTCCCCCCGCGAACGTGGACGTTTCGATGATTGCGCCGAAGGGGCCGGGCCACCTGGTGCGCAACACGTACCAGCAGGGCGCAGGAGTACCCGCGCTGGTCGCCGTTCACCAGGATGCAACCGGCAAGGCGCTGCAGAATGCGCTGGCCTACGGCAAGGCGCTGGGCGCCAGCCGAGCCGGCGTGCTGGAGACGACGTTCCTCGAGGAGACGGAGACAGACAACTTCGGCGAGCAGGCGGTGCTCTGCGGCGGACTCGAGGGGCTCATCAAGGCGGGGTTCGAGACGCTGTGCGAGGCTGGCTACCAACCTGAGCTTGCGTATTTCGAGGTCTGCCACGAGCTGAAGCTCATCATCGACCTCATCTACGAGGGTGGGTTGGCGCGCATGCGCTACTCGATCTCCGATACTGCCGAGTTCGGCGACTACGTCGCCGGCACTATCGTGCATGACCAGGTGAAGCCGATCTTCAAGCAGCTGCTGGACGACATCCAAACAGGCACGTTCGCCCGCACCTGGATCCTCGAGAACCAGGCGGGGCGACCGAATTTCCTGGCGATGCGGGATCGCGAGGCCGCGCACCCCATCGAGAAGGTCGGGGCTGAGTTGAGGGCCATGATGGGATGGCTCAAGAAGGGCGACCACTAGGGCGGGGGCCAGGGGTCGGGAGCCAGGGGTTTCGGCGACGGGCCTGACCCCCGACTCCCGACCCCGCGACTGAAAGGAGCAACGATGGACCGGCTGTACATTTTCGACACGACTCTGCGAGATGGTGAGCAGTCACCGGGCGCATCGATGACTTCGGACGAAAAGCTCGAAGTCGCGCTGCAGCTCGCCGATCTGGGCGTCGATATCATCGAGGCCGGCTTCCCGATCGCCTCGCCCGATGACGCCGGCGCGGTGCGCCGTATTGCCATGGAAGTTAAAGGACCGATCATTGCAGGCCTCGCGCGCGCGAAGCCAGACGACATCGACGTCGCCTGGGAGGCGCTCCGCGACGGCGAGAGCGTCCGCTTGCACACGTTCATCTCGACCTCGGACATTCACCTCAAACATCAGTTCCGCATGACCCGCGAGGAAGCCCTCGAACACGCGGTCGCGATGGTAAAGCGGGCGAAGAGCTACGTCGGGGACGTTGAGTTTTCTCCGATGGACGCCACGCGCTCGGACTGGAACTACCTGTATCAGGTACTGGAGGCGGTCATCGACGCTGGCGCCACGACGATCAACATCCCCGACACGGTGGGGTTCATCACGCCTATCGAGTTCGGCAAGATGATCGCCTCCATCCGCGAGCACGTTCCGAACTCGGATCGGGTCGTCATCTCGACCCACTGCCACAACGACCTCGGCATGGCAGTATCGAACTCGCTGGCTGGCGTCCTGAACGGAGCGCGCCAGGTCGAGTGCACCATCAACGGGATCGGCGAGCGAGCCGGCAATGCCGCGCTCGAAGAGATCGTGATGGCGGTCAACACCCGTCCCGAGGTCTACCAGGTCGAGACCCACGTCGACACGACGCAGATCTACAAGACCAGCCGGCTGGTCTCTAACCTGACGGGAATGGTCGTACAGCCCAACAAGGCGGTGGTAGGCTCGAACGCATTTGCCCATGAGTCGGGCATCCACCAGGACGGCGTTCTGAAGGAGCGCTCGACCTACGAGATCATGGACGCGCGGAACGTCGGTCTGGCGAGCAACAACCTGGTGCTCGGTAAGCATTCGGGTCGCCACGCCTTGCGAGCCCGCTTCGAGGAGATGGACTACAACCTGTCGGACGAGGAGTTGAACCGCGCATTTATCCGCTTCAAGGAGATCGCGGACAAGAAAAAAGAGATCACGACCAAAGACCTGGAAGCGATCCTTGCTGACGAGATCGTCGCGGTCCAGGAGCTGTACCAGGTGCAGCGGCTGCAAGTCTCATGTGGCTACCCACTCAAGCCGACAGCCACAGTCTCACTCCGCTTGCCAAATGGCGAGGAGCGCGAGGAGGTGGCCACTGGCACCGGTCCCGTAGACGCCTGCTACAAGGCAATCGACCGCATGACTGGCATGCCGATACGGCTTGCGGAGTACTCAGTGCACTCGGTTACCAGCGGGATAGACGCGCTCGGAGAGGTGTCCGTGCGCATCGAGTCGGGCGGCCGCACGTTCCACGGCCGCGGCGCGGACCCAGACATCATCGTCGCATCGGCAAAAGCGTATCTCAACGCACTGAACAAAGCCGCATCCGCGCCCCGCGAGGCGCCGGAGCGTGTTGCAACGGGGCTTGGAGTTTAGGTGAGTCAGAGAACCCTCTACGACAAGGTCTGGGAGTCGCATACCGTCGACATTCTGCCGACGGGCCAAACGCAGCTTTTCATTGGATTGCATCTCGTCCATGAGGTGACCAGCCCTCAGGCGTTCGCCATGATGCGCGAGCAAGGCCTGAAGGTGGCATTCCCGGAGCGGACGTTCGCCACTGTCGACCACATCGTGCCGACGGATGTTCGCGAGAGGCCGTTCCTCGACGAACAAGCCGAGGAGATGATGCAGGTACTCGAGGGGGCGACCCACGACTACGGCATCGAGTTCTACGGGATGGACAGCGAGCGCCAGGGCATCGTTCACGTCATCGGTCCGCAGCTCGGGCTGACGCAACCGGGCATGACACTTGCTTGCGGCGATAGCCACACCAGCACGCACGGCGCGTTCGGGACCCTGGCCTTCGGGATCGGCACGACTCAGATCAAGGACGTGCTGGCGACACAGACCCTGGCCCTTGACAAGCTCAAGGTGAGAAGAATCAACGTCAACGGGCGGCTCTCCGAGGGTGTGTACGCAAAGGACGTGATCCTCACGATCATCGAGCGCCTCGGGGTCGGCGGCGGCAAAGGATTTGCGTACGAATACGGCGGAAGCGCCCTGGACGCCATGACGATGGACGAGCGTCTCACGGTATGCAATATGAGCATCGAGGGAGGCGCACTCGTCGGGTACGTCAATCCCGATGAGACGACCTTCGAGTACGTTCGTGGCCGCACCTTCGCGCCCAAAAGCGACGTGTTCGACCGAGCGGTCACCTACTGGAGATCGGTTGCCTCCACCGCGGACGCCAGCTACGACGACATTATCGAGATCCCGGCCGCCGAGATGGAGCCAACCGTGACCTGGGGCATCAACCCTGGGCAGGCCGTCGGAATCTCCCGAAATCTTCCTCGGCCGGAGGAATGGCCCGATCCGGAGGGAGCGCGCCGTGCCTATCAGCACACGAGCTTTACACCAGGCGAGCCCGTACTTGGCATTCCCATCGACGTCGCATTCGTCGGCTCGTGTACGAACTCGCGGATCTCGGATCTACGGGCCGCGGCCCGCGTGGCGCGGGGGCGCCACGTCGACCCGCGCGTGCGAGCCATAGTCGTCCCGGGGTCGTTCGAAGTAAAACGGCAGGCCGAAGCAGAGGGACTCGACCGTGTTTTTACGGAAGCCGGATTCGAGTGGCGAGCCGCAGGGTGTTCGATGTGCCTGGCGATGAATCCGGACAAGCTGCGCGGCCGCGAGGTGTGCGCGTCATCGTCCAATCGAAACTTTATTGGTCGTCAAGGAAGCGCCACAGGCCGCACGATCTTGATGAGCCCAGCGATGGTTGCCGCCGCCGCGGTCAGCGGCAAGATCGCGGACGTGCGGGAGCTTCTGTAATGCAGAACCCTCGGATCAAGATCATCTCTGGAACCGCCATCCCGGTCCGCGGCAACGACATCGATACTGACCGCATTGTCCCGGCCCGGTACCTGAAGGAGGTAACCTTCGACCGAATGGGCGAGTACCCCTTCATTGACGAGCGGTTCGACGGCGATGGCAAGGCGAAGCCGCACCCGTTCAACGAGCCAAAGTACCGGGGGGCCTCGGTCCTCGTGGTGAACGCCAATTTCGGCTGCGGCTCCTCGCGCGAGCACGCCCCGCAGGCCCTCTATCGTTCCGGCATTCACGCAATCGTCGGCGAGTCCTTTGCCGAGATCTTCACCGGCAACTGTCTGGCCATTGGTCTCCCCGTCGTAACAGCGCCAACCGATGAGATCCAGCAGCTCATGGATCTGGTTGAGGAGGACCCGACCATCCAAGTGACCGTCGACCTGGACCAACAGTCGCTCGCCGCAGGCGACCGCACGATCCCCATCACGATGCCGGTTACGGCGCGGGCGGCGCTCCTGGCGGGCCACTGGGACTCCACGGCGATCCTGGCGGCGAACATGCCGAAGATTCGAGCGGTCGCGACGAGGCTACCCTATGTCAACGGATTTCAGTAGGACAGCGCTCACCCGTTCCCTGTTATGATGCGCGCTACGCCACCACGAGGATTGATCGATGGCGCGACCGGCCCACATCTGCGTCATGCCCGGGGACGGTATTGGTCCCGAAGTAACCTCGCAAGCCATCCGCGTACTCGAGATAGTTGGCAAGATCGCCGGTGTCGGACTCGAGTTTCACACGGAGACGGTCGGCGGCTGCTGCATCGACGAGACGGGGACGGCATTAACCCCCAGCGGGCTGCGGCATGCAAAGCGCAGTGCCGCCGTATTGTTCGGAGCCGTCGGCGGCCCGAAATGGGATGATCCGACTGCTTCGGTTCGCCCCGAGGATGGTCTGCTCGCGCTACGCAAGGGGCTGGGACTGTTCGCCAACCTCCGTCCGGTGCAGGTTTTCGGACCCCTGGCCGCCGCGTCACCGCTCAAAGGCGACATCAGCTCGGTCGACTTCATCGTGGTACGCGAGCTAACCGGCGGCCTCTATTTCGGGAAGCCCAAGCGCGTCTGGGACACACCCTCGGGACGTCGAGCGGTCGACACCTGTGCGTATAGCGAGGTGGAGATAGAACGCGTACTCCGCACGGGCTTCACGCTTGCGCGGCAGCGACGATCGAAACTGGCTTCGGTGGACAAGGCCAACGTACTCGCGACCGGGCGGCTGTGGCGACAGGTCGCGACGAGGCTCGCCAGAGAACACGCGGACGTGCAGGTCGAGCACGTGCTGGTGGATACGTGCGCCATGCGGCTGGTGACGCGGCCGCAAGACTTCGACGTCATCGTGACCGAGAACACCTTTGGCGACATCTTGACTGACGAGGCCGCCGTGATCGGCGGATCTATGGGCATGATGCCTTCAGCCAGCCTGGGTGCGGGGCGGCTGGGTCTGTACGAGCCGATCCATGGCTCGGCGCCGGACATTGCAGGCAAAGGAATTGCGAATCCCCTTGCCGCGATCCTCAGCGCGGCCCTACTTCTTCGCTATTCGCTCGGCCTCGAGGCGGCCGCCAGAACGGTCGAGCATGCAGTCGATACCGTGATCGACCGCGGACTTCGCACCGCGGACATTGCAGGCGGCAGCAAGTTCGTCGGTACCGTCGAAATGGCCGACGCTGTGATCAGTGTCATCAAGGACCTAGGGGTCGAGGGCGGCCCGTAGGCCCGACAGCACGATGCAAGAGGGCAGCGAAATGCTGAGCCAGAGCCTGCGGCGAGTTCCCCTTTTTTCGAGCCTCTCGGACGAGCAGATAGCTGCTCTCAACGCGGTCGCACAAAGGCGATCTTTCCGACGCGGCGAGGTCATCTTCCACAAAGGCGATGCTGGCCCCACGCTGTTTATGATCACCCAGGGCCAAGTGAAGATCGTGCTACCGTCCGACGGGGGTGGCGAAGAGGCGCTCCTCGGCGTCATGGACACCGGGGACTTCTTCGGCGAGCTGTCCCTGATCGACGAGCAACCCAGGTCAGCGACCATTGTGGCCAGCGAGGACACGGATACGCTGGTGCTGCATCGGGTCGATTTCCTAGAGTTCCTCTCTGCGAACCCGGAGTTGGCGATCGTCGTGATGCGCGTCCTCTGCAGACGGTTGCGGGAAGCTGACGAATTCATTGAAGATGCCATCTTCCTGGACGTGCCCGGCCGGCTTGCCAAGAAGCTGCTCGAGCTTGCCGAAACCTACGGGCGCGACACTCCCTATGGAACGGTCATCGGACTGCGCATGACCCAGCAGGAGTTGGCGGCGATGGTCGGCGCCACACGGGAAAGCGTCAACAAGCACTTGCGCGCCTACCGCGCCCGCGGAATCATCGAGATCGACCGCCAGCGCATCATCATCTACAAGCCTGAGGAGCTGCAGCGTCGCATCTACTGATAGGGAATTAGCCAGATTTTCATTGCCAATGGTGTCCCGTAGGAGTTATGTCTAATCTGCTAGATCGAAATGTGCCTCGTGCGTGATACTTGAATGCGCCAGAGGACCGAACCTCAGGCATGTGGTTAGCGTGTGATCGGCGAAACCCTCGGCCAGTATCGACTGACAAAGCAGCTCGGCAAAGGCGGATTCGCAACCGTCTATAAAGCGCTGCAACCCACGCTGAACCGCGACGTCGCGGTCAAGGTGCTCCACCCAGAATTCATCCGCGATGTAGGCGCGATCCGCCGCTTCAAGCGCGAGGCCCTCGCCGTCGCGAAGCTGGCGCACCCCAACATTGTGGCCGTATACGACTATGGCGAGCACGACGGCCGAGCATATCTGGTCATGGAGTACGTCGCCGGCAACACGCTGAAGGGTCGCCTTGGCAAGCCCGTCGGCTATCAACTCTCGCTTGACCTGGTCACCGCGGTCGGTTCAGCGTTGGATTACGCCCATTCCAAGGGCATGGTGCACAGGGACGTGAAGCCGGCGAACATTCTGTTCACCGAAGACAACCGAATCGTTCTCTCCGATTTCGGAATCGTTCGTCTCGCCAACGACGACAGCTCTCTGACGCGAGGCGTGATTGGGACTCCCCAGTACATGTCTCCAGAGCAAGCCATCGGCCAACCGGTGGATGGCCGAAGCGACCTCTACTCGTTGGGCGTAGTTCTCTTCGAGATGCTCTCGGGGCGGGTGCCCTACAAGGGAGAGAGCGCAGTCGCGACGCTTTCCATGCATGCGACTCTGCCTGTCCCATCGGTCCGGGACCTCAACCCGGAGATATCCTGGGAAGTAGATGCAGTCGTTCGTCAAGCGTTAGGAAAGAATCCCGACGAGCGATTTCAGACGGGCAAGGAACTCAGCGCTGCGCTGACACTGGCGATTGCGGACACCCAGCGCCCCCCCGAGCCGACCATCGTTGTTCCGTCAAAGGGACCTACGCCGACAGCGGTCACCGCGGACCTGGCGCGTCCGAAGGACCCAGAGGTTCCGAAGGACGCCGAGAGTCCGAAGGACCTCGATGCGATGTATCGAGAGCTGGTTGTGCTGACGCGCTCTGAGCAATGGCGCCGCGCAGTGGAACTTGCTGCGCAGATCCTGGGCCGTGATCCGAGCTACCGCGACGTCAGCGCTATCCTGGCATCTGCGAGCAACGAACTTCGCTTCGGACGCAGCGCGACGTCCGTCGAGATCCAGTTGAAGGCGATGCTGAGGAAGGCGGAGACCGCGGCATCTGAAGGTCGGCTGATCGAGGCAGCCTCAATGCTGCAGCAGGTACTCCGATCCTCACCCAATGAAAGCGAGGCGCGATCGCGCTTGGACGAAGTGAATCGACGGCTCTCGGACCAGGAATCACAACGCCGACGGGAAGTGAGACTCGGGCAGCTCTACACGCTGGCACAGAGCAAGATCCACACAGGTGACTGGTCATGGGCGAACCATATCCTGGAGGAAATCAGCTCGATCGACCCGAGCTTTCGCGACGTCCCCCAACTCCTTGCACAGGCCCGCGCATCCTTGCGCGCGGAGTCGGGCGATCCCACGCCGTCGAACCACGTTCCGACGCTGCGAGCGCAGGCGGACGCCGCGATGACGGAGGAGCGCTGGGCAGACGCGGTAAAGCTGTGGCAGTCAATCATGAGGGTCGAACCAAACCTGACCGGAGTGCGCGAGCGGCTGATTCTGGCGCAGCAACGGCTGCTGCTTTCGACCCTCAACGACGAGGCCGCACAGCTCGCCGCCGACGGCAAGTGGCAGGAGGCCATCCAGAAGATCGAAGAGATCAAGAACCTTACAGCCAAGCCTTGATTGATCATCCGGGCCGAACCTGCCATAATGCCTCGGCCTCTCAAAGGAGTCACACCTGAGCTATCGACCCAGCGATTGGGGTGTGCGCAACACCGTCAGCGAGAGACAGAACGAAAAGCTCATCCCGCTGGATGGAGCGAAACGCCGACGAATCGACGGTGTGCGGTACGCTGCTCAGGATGACGATCGAGGCCGCATTGTCCAGTGGCCGAAGCAACCCAGTCCTGACGCCGCGGTCGCCTCCGGAGGACGGCCGACTCGCCGCCGCCGCCGAGCCCCCACATTTCGCCGCTGGATGCCGACGATGGTATTCGCGTCCATCGTCGCGGGAGCCGTGCTACTGGTCGCGGCCATCCGCGTGCTCGGAGACCCGATCACAAGCGGCGCCGCAACCCCGGCGACCGCTTCGGAAGTGGCGGTAGTTTTACCTGAGGCGACAGAATCGCCACCTGTCCAGGTTGCAAATCCTGTCCCATCCGCACCTGAGACATTGCGCTTTGTTTCGCGGCGCATTGAGCCGTCGTACACCGTCGTCTCCGGAGACTCATTGTCCGCGATCGCCCAGCGGTTCAACTCTACGACCGATGCAATCCAGTCGATCAATAACCTGACGGACCGATCCCGGCTTAGCATCGGCCAGCGTCTGATTATCCCCTGACAATCTTGCCGGACCTCACTCCGTATGAAAGCCCCGAGATCCGTCAGGCGCTGGTAACCATGCGACGCGATCTCCATCAGCACCCCGAACTTGGATTCAGCGAACGGCGCACGTCGGCTGTGGTGAGGGCTCGGCTTGAACGCGCAGGGCTGGAAGTACGGGGCTTAGCTGAAACCGGGCTGTGCGCGGACGTGCGGGGCGACAGGGTCGGGCCGACAGTGCTGGTCCGGGCCGAGATGGACGCGCTGCCAATCCATGAGATCTCTGACGTGGCCTATCGCTCTCGCCACCACGGCGTGATGCACGCTTGCGGACACGATGCGCACACGACGATAGCCACGGTGGTGGCCGAGCGTCTGGCCAAATGCCGTGACGAGCTGCGCGGCACGATCAGGTTCGCATTTCAGCCGGCCGAGGAGATCGCGGGCGGCGCCGTCAAGATGATCGAGGAAGGCGCGATCGAGAATCCTGCCGTCGACGCGGCAATCGCGCTGCACGTTCTGCCCGAGCTGGCGGCGGGGACGGTGGCCGTGGCAAGTGGTCCGGTCTGGGCAGCCGTCGACGAGCTGAGGTGGACGGTTCGGGGCAAGTCCGGCCATGCGGCCTACCCGCACCAGCACGTCGACACCATCGTCGTCGCGGCTCAGATCGTCACGGCGCTGCAGACTGTCGTCAGCCGATCGAGCTCGCCGTTCACGCCCGCGGTTCTGAGCATTGGCTCGATTCACGGTGGAACCACATGGAACGTCATTCCCGAATACGTCGAGATGCACGGCACGCTGCGAACGTTCGACCCGCAGGTGCGAGAGCGCCTGATGGAGCGGATGCGGGCGATCTCGACGGGAGTCGCGATGTCCATGGAAGCGACCTGTGAGGTCGAGGACCGCTACAGTGCGCCACCCGTCGTCAACGACGGCGAACTGGCATTGTGGATGCGCGACACGCTGGTCCCCCTGCACGGCGAAGATCAGGTGGCGGTGAGCGCACCCTCCGCGGGAGGGGATGATTTCGCATTCTTCGCGGAAAGGAGCCGCGGCTGTGTCTTCCACCTCGGCGTCAGGAATGTGGAGCGCGGGATAACGAACGGCCTTCACAACTCGGGTTTCGACCTGGACGAGGGGGCGCTGCCAGTTGGGGCCGCATCGCTCGACGCGATCCTACGGACCTTGTTGGCCCGCATCTAGGTAGGGCAACGGGCCAGGGTATAATTCCCGCATGCTCGCGGTCGTGGTGTAACGGCAACACGCCAGCTTCCCAAGCTGGATAGTGCGGGTTCGAATCCCGTCGACCGCTCCATTAGCTCGCCGCCTTACGCATCGTCATCCTCATCGTCGTCAACTCGGGCGTCGCGGGCATCTCGGGCGTGGTCCAAAGGGACTTCGTCAGCGGACATCTCGACGTCGTGGTCGGGCTCTTGATCGGTTTCTTCGAGATCCTCGTCTTCGTCGTCGAGTTCATACCGAAGCAGTGAATCTCGGACGTATCCGCGAAACGCCTCGCCGGTCGTCGGGAACGACGGGCGGTTGCCCATCGAGGCATCGCGATGGGTCTCGCGGATGATGATCCGCACTGTCTCGTCGTCCACGGCTGTAACGATGGCCGCATACTGGTTTCCCAGACCCGTCAGGCGCACAATCCGCTGGCGAATCTTCGGCTCGAGCTTGCCGATGAACTCACCCGCGGAGTTGACCGCCAAGACGCTGTTTCCCTGGACCTCGAGTGTCACCGGGTCCCCGGCATCCATTTTCGCGAGCACCTCGGACGGCGCCACCTGCACTAACGAGGTAGTCGTCGTCCGACCCGTCTCCTCGATGAACAGGCTTGGGTCGACCGGAGCTGCCGATGGCTCAACCGGTACGGCCTCTTCCATGAGCCTTTCGAGCCGCTGGCTGTTCTTCTGGGCAATTGTGTTTGTCGGGTCGGTTCGGAGCGCGTGGTTATAGGCCTCACGGGCATCGTCGAGGCGGCCGAGCTCCATGAGTGCCTTTCCCAAGCGGTTGTGTGCCTCGACGTCCTTGGGGTTGGCATCCACGATTTGGCGGTTCAGCTCAGCCGCGTCCGCCCAGCGGCTCTGCATGGCCAGACTGACCGCCTGCTCGACTTTTAGCCGCTTGATGCGGGCGTGTTCTTCAGACTGAAAGAGCATCATGCGCAGTTATCCCCTTATTAATCGCTCAGGAGTCTCTATTGTACCATCGACGTCTTCGCAGGGCCTGTCGCTATCGCCCAAGCGTGGCGAAAGTCGAGATCCGCGCATCGAACGGGCACGGATTCTTCAGGCTGCGGCCTTCAGAATGACACCGACAGTGGACTAGGGGCATTTCGTTGGGCTGCGGCACACGTTCCGGCGATGGCGAGCAGGGTGACCACCAGCGCTGCACTCGTGGCCCAGACGGGGAGCGACGCGCTGAGCAAAACCCAGACCATCTCACCGGCCGCCAGCCCACTGACCAGTCCGATGCTAATCGCCTTCTTGACGGTCAACGACGACCCACGCACGATGGCTGGCGTCGCCACGAGTCCAATCAGACTCGCCGTGAAGGGCAACCACGACAGTGGGAGCGACATGACCAGAGCGCATCCGATGAGTCCCAGCACTGATGCGACCAGTCGTACCAATCCGGTCGCGACGGCAACCAACGGACCTGGCTTTTCGAACTCGAACAACTGCAGCGCCATCACAGCCACCACGGCGAGCGCGGCTAACGACGGAGCGGCCGGTCCCATGACCGATGGCGACGTCAGCCCACACAGCATCAACAGCACGACGCCAAACGGAAGGGCCCCTGCCACCGAGGCCCCACCCAGGAGTTGACCATCGGCGACGGCGCGGCGGGCGGTTATCACGGCACCGAAACCAGCGAATGCCGCGAGCGCTATCGCAAACGATGCCTGCACGATCGAGGATGCGCCGGGTATCAGCGCAAATCCTATCCAGAGCGTGATGAACGTTGTAGGCAGGAACAGACGCGCGGCTTCAGATACGCGTGCGATCCGCCACGAGGTTTCCTCGCGCGGCAGCACTCCGAAGGCGATTCCGTGTGATGGGGCAACAGACTCGGACATTGCGACTCCGTCTTAGTCGGCGAAGTATACCGGGGAAGGCACATGCTGGGGTTCTGCCCCTCTCCCGGAGATAGAGGGAACTACCAGCGCCTCGCGGCTAGGCGAGGGCGGCCAGGCGGTCGGTGAGAGTACTAAGGCGATCACGCAGACCCACGAGCTTGTCTCGCTCGCGCTGAACGACATCTGGCCGCGCCTTTTCGACGAAGCCCGGCCGCCCAAGCAGCGCCTCAGCCCGCTCGACCTCAGCTAGGGCGTCCGCACGCTCGCGATCGAGACGTACTCGCTCCTGAGCAACGTCCACCATCCCGGCGAGTGGCACGTACAGTGTGACCCCGCCGATGACCACTGTCGCGGCGTGGTCGGGCGCGGCATCGACCCTTGCCAGGATCTCGACCGGCGATAGACGGCAGCCGGGCAGGCCGCCGACTAGCGGCGCGACGCGTTGAAAGAAGGCAACATCTTCACCCGCCACGATCGTGGCAGGCACCAAGCGAGCGGGATCCACGTGATACTCCGCACGCAGGTTTCGCACACCGCGAACGACGTCCATGAGCTGTTCCATCCGCGACTCAGCATCCGCATCGCGTTCTTCCGAAGCGACAGGCCAGGGCGCAATGACGATCATTGGATGGAGCAAGCGGAGCGTATGCTCGAAGACCCAGGCAAGATTCATGCGAACAGCGCTTGCCTCTTCAGCCGAGGCGGCCTCACGCATTTCTATCTTGGCGATCTCGACGTACCAGTCGCAGAACTCGTTCCAAACAAAGTCATGTACGGTACGCGCCGCCTCGCCGAACTGGAAATCCTCCAGCAGGCGGGTCACGTGCGCCGTCGTCTCGTTGGC
>JAERMM010000225.1 GCA_016844585.1 Chloroflexota bacterium
TGCGCCGCTTCTCCATGTATGGGATCACGTGCTTCGTACATAGGAACGTGCCCGCAAGGTTGACGCCCATGACCTTGCGGAAGAATGCAAGGTCCATGTCGCGTACGGCCGGCCAGCGAGGCATCCAGCTGAAGTGGGTCACGATGCCTGCATTGTTGATCAACGTGTCGATCTGGCCGAAATGGCTGGCGACGCGAGCCGCCATGGCACGGACATCGTCTTCATTTGTCACGTCAGTGGGTACGGCGAGCACATCGGCGCCAAGGTCCTTCAGCTCGTCCACCACCGTATCCAACGGACGGACGTCCGCCACGGCAACCCGCGCGCCCTCCTGCGCGAATCGGTGGGCCAGGTGGCGCCCGATGCCCCCTGCCGAGCCCGTAATGATCACTACGTCGCCTGCCACTACCATCGTGCATTTCCCCATTCTGTCCTGCGCACTTGTGTCATCCTGAGCGCCAGCGAAGGATCCGTGCCTCGTTCGATTGTCAAGGATTCGTCGGCCTGCGGGCCTCCAGAATGACAGGAGCGCATCTACTTCATCTCCCAGAGGTGGAGGTTCCAGATCAACAACGACTCGGGCGTGTCCTGGGATGGTCCGGTGAGTCCCGATGCGACCGCCACGGACACAGTGTTGAAGTAAAGCCCCCAGGCAGGCACTTCATCGCTGAGCACCTTCATCATCTGCACGATCTGCTGATTGCGCTCGCTCCGGTCCAGCTTGCTGTTGTAGCCGTCCCAGAATCGCTCGTAGTCTGGGTTGGTCCAGCCGAAGCGATTGCCGCCGCGCCAGCGATTTGCCGCCGTCGCTAGCTCCGAGGCGGTAAAGATGCTGATGCGGCGCTCCTCGACGTTGACCGAGCTGGCGTAGAGCGCCGGGAACGTTGCGCGGAACTCGCTGTCTCCCGCCTGGGCCGCCGGGATGATGAACTGGCGGGTGTCGAACCCGACGCGTGCCCACGAGTCGGCCATGATTTGCCCCTCGCGCTCGTAGATGACGCTCGCATCCTCCCAGAAGTCGGGACGGAAGCGCTCGCCCGCCGCGGAAGCAAATAGTCCGTCGCGGTCTTTCGAGAAGCCGGCCTCCGTCATGAGCTGCTCGGCCCGCCGCGCGTCGTATGGATACTTGGTGATCGCACGGTCGATGTCCGGGTAGTAGGACATCTGCGGCGCGATGAACGTTTCTGTCATGAATCCCTGGCGGTCGAACAACACCTCATTGAGCGTTTCCCGATCGATGCCGTGCGCTATCGCCTTGCGGACGCGCACGTCCATCAAAGCCGGTATCTTCAGATAGTCCGGCTTGAACTGCGCCACGAGGTAGTGACGTGAGCCCGGCTTATCGATAACGCTGCCGCTGGTCCACTCCTTCTTCAGAATGGCCCCGTGTTCGAAGCGCAGTCCCTCCACACTGACCTGTGAGCTGCCGGCCAGCATGCTCGTCAGATTTGCCGTCTCGTCGTTCAGCGGTCGAATGATGATGCGATCGATCCTCGGTCGCCCCAACGCGTGCCCATCGAAGGCGAGGCCGTCGATGTGCGCGCCAGGCTCCCAATGCTCCAGCTTGTACGGACCGACGCCGACGAACTTTGCGGTCCAGTACGTGCTGTTGAGAAACGCGTCGAGGCCCTCGGCCCCCTGGTCGATCACGAGGAACGGGGCCTCCATGAAGTGCCGCGGCAACGGGTCCAGGTCATCGGTGACGATCGCGCCCGCGTCCGGATAGAGCGACGTCCAGCTGATGACCAGGGTACGCGCGTCTGGCGTTGAGATCTCGCTGATCACGTCCTGAGGTTTTGGCGCGAACACCCGGAGATTCGGATTCGGCGAGCTGTAGACCCTGAATGCGAACGCGAAGTCCTCGGAGCTAAGCGGCGTCCCATCGTGCCAGGTTAGGTTCGGCTTAAGACGGTAGGTGGTCTCCATGCGGCCGTCGGGGAAGACCCGCCAGGTATCGGTGTTGAGGCGCGGCAACGCTTCGGCGAGGTATGGCTGTGCAGCGCCGGTCCCGTCGTACATGGCTAGCGCCGCGTTAAACACGCGCTTCGTGGCTATCGACGATGGGCTAGCGAGAGCCTTCGACAGCAGGTTGCTGACTTCGAAGCGCACGTTCATAGTCATGGTTTTGGGTTCTGAAGCACGTGGCGGGGAAGAGGAAGAGCCTGTTCCAGCCGATCCGACGGGGCTCTGAGGTTGAGGTGAAGCGCAAGCAGCGAACGTGGCGACGACGAGCGCACAGGAAAGGATGCGAGCAAGTGGCATCGATCTCCCCCCAGGGTCGCGGATTGCATGATCGCTCCTACGGGTTGGAGCGCAGTGCAGCGTACCGCACCCACCAGGAGATGGCAAACGATGCTGGGGTAACATGGATGTGCGGCGGCCGCTTTGGCCAACCGTGGAGCGGGGCATCGGAAATGGCGGACCAGATCCTCACTGACGTGGATGGCGGCTAACGTTGAGCAAAATTGCCATCGAGATCCCCCGCGAGGCGATTGCAGCGTTCTGCCGCCGTCACCACATCCGGCGGCTGGCGCTCTTCGGCTCGGTGATTCGGGAGGACTTCGAGCCGGAGCGGAGCGACGTGGACGTGCTCGTCGAGTTCGATCCGGAGCACACGCCGGGCCTGGCGTTCTTTGCGATGCAGGACGAGCTTACGGGCCTGCTCGGGAGGAAGGTGGACCTGTACACGCCGAACTGGCTCAGCAAGTACTTCCGCGACGAGGTGCTGCGCGAGGCTGAGGTGATCTATGACGCGGCATGACGACCGCGTGACGCTACGCCAAATGCTCGACCATGCCGAGGAAGCGATCGCCGCTCTCGGGGATCGCAGCAAGCCGGAGCTAGAGGCCGATCGGTTCCTGGGGCTGGTGCTCGTGCGCCTGGCCGAGATCGTGGGCGAGGCAGCGCGGCGACTGTCGGATGATCTGCGCCAGCGGCATCCGGAGGCGCCATGGCCGCAGATCATCGGCCTCCGCAACCGGCTCATTCACGGGTACGATCAGGTGGACGTGGGGGTGGTGTGGGACGTCGTGCATAACGACTTTCCAACGCTCGCGGCGCAGCTGCGCCGTGTGCTCGAACAGGAACCGTCCGCCGGCGGCGGTGCGAGTGGCGAGAAGTAAGCCGGACCCGCCTAGCGCCAACCCTCCCATCGAGAGGGGGCCAGTCCCCCTCCCAAGGGGGCCGAATGCAACTGCGCATCCTCGCCCGCTCAAGCTTGGCCTCATCGGCATCGGTGTGGGCGCCGCCGAAGTTCTGCCAGCCATGGAGTCCCACGAGGGGATCGACCTGGTGGCCGGCGCTGACGTGAACGACGAAGTGCGTGAGCGCTTCAAGGCCCGCTACCCAGGCGCGCGCACCTACGACAGCGCCGACAAACTCGTCGCGGACCCGGATATCGAAGCCGTGTGGATTGCAACGCCGAATCGCTTCCACGCTCCGCACACGATCCTCGCGGCTGAACATGGCAAGCATGTGGTCGTCGAGAAGCCGATGGGCCTCAACATCCAACAGGCCGAGCAGATGGTGGCCGCGGCGGACAAGTACGGAGTCAAGCTGCTGGCGGGGCACACCCGAAGCTTCACCCTCCCGATCCGCATGATGCGCAAGATCATTACTTCGGGAAAGCTCGGCAAGCTCTGCGCCGCCCACATATGGTCCTACTCGGACTGGATGCTGCGTCCTCGCACGCCGGACGAGCTGGACCTGTCCCAGGGCGGCGGCATTCCGTATCGGCAGGGTCCGCACCAGATCGACACGATTCGAGTGCTTGGCGGCGGGAAGCTGCGCAGCGTCCGCGGCATGACTGGCCAGTGGATGGAAGCCCGTCCGATCCCAGGCTACTACAGCGCCTACCTCGAGTTCGAGGATGGCACGCCGTGCACCATCATGCACAACAGCTACGGCTATTTCGTGGGCGCCGAGCTGGTACCGTGGGGCGAGTCGAAGCAGCACTACGATGTCCAGAAGCGGGTGGAGATTCGCCGCTCGTTGCGGACCGGCACGCGGAATGAAGCACAGGATAAGCAAGACATGCGGATCGGCGGAAGCATGGAGCATGTGGTGCGCGACCGCTCGGACCGGCGCGCCTGGGTGCCCGAGGACATGGGCATGCTGGTCGTGAGCTGCGAGCGCGGCGACATCCGCCACTCGAAGTTCGGCCTGTACGTCTACGACGACGAGGGCGGCATTCGCGACATTGAGCTTTCTGAAGGCGCGATGGGCCGTCGCGCAGAGTTAGACGAACTGTACAACGCAATCGTGCTCGACAAGCCGGTCTTTCACGACGGCCGATGGGGCATGGCGACGCTCGAGGTCTGCCTGGCGATCATGGAATCGGCCCGGGAGCGCCGCGAGATCATGCTGACGCACCAGATCGCCGTCCCAGCCGACTACGACGCCGACCTTGACGTGCCGATCTGAGCGCATAGCATTGTCCTTGGTTTTGACAGGTACTGTCCCCGTGGCAAGCGGCGTCGCTCCGAGTTTGTGCCTGGCGTCAGATCCCAAAATCGTCTGGCCATCGACGCGCTCCGTGGAGGACGCGCAGAATGATGACCGATTCGGTGCGACGATCCACTGAATAGGGCACGATATACGGTGTTTGGGCCACGACCAACTCCCGGGTACCATCGACCCTGCCGGGGCGCCCAAGCGCCGGGTACTCAGCCAGTAGCGCCACACGGTCGCGGATTGCGGTGTACACACGCAACGCTGCGCCGGCGTCACGATCGAGGAGGTAGTCGGACAACGCGTCCAGATCGGCTTCAGCCTGATCGGGCCAGACGACTCTCACTGTCAACCCTGGCCTGAATCTTCTCCTCGAGTCGGCGCATCACCTCGTCATGGGGTATAAGCGTCGCGTTCCCTGACAGATAATCGTCAAGCGCTTCTCTGATGGCGGCGACTTGCGGGGCCTCCTCTTCGACGTAGCGAGCAACGGCCTGCTCGATGACCCAGGTGCGCGACCGGTCCATCATCGCGGCGAGCTTGTCAAGCCTTGTGAGCAGGTCTTCATTAAGCCGAACCGAAGTTACGGTGCTCATGGATGCGCCTCCGACGATGTAGTCGCATTGGCTGCTAATCGTCCATCTCTACGACGACCGGCGCGTGGTCGGAAGCGTGCTCTTTGCGCCGTTCTTCGACGTCGATGCGCGCACCCGTCACCTTCGGAGCGAGGTCCGTCGTTACCCACACGTGGTCGATGCGGAAGCCAAGGTTGCGGCGAAAGGCGCCCTGACGGTAGTCCCACCAGCTAAATAGCTTGTCCTCGTTTCGGGCGAGACGGAAGGCGTCCACGAAACCGCGGTCCTTCAGACGGACGAGCGCCTCACGCTCGGCCGGGTGGTATAGGATGCGGCCGTCCATCGCGATCGGGTCGTACACGTCGCGCGGCTCGGGCGCCACGTTGAAGTCGCCCAGGAGAGCTATCGGCCCCTCGGGGTTCGGTCCCGGGAGCGTCAGGTTGCCGAGTGCGTCGATCCATGCCAGTTTGAATGCGAACTGCTCGTTCTGTGGGTCGCGCCCGTTCGGGAAGTATGCTGAGTAGACCCGAACGCCATGGTAAATGCCGCTGATGAGCCGTCGGCTGTCGCTCGTCGCCAACGGGAACTGGACGCGAACGTCCTCAAGCGGTTCCCTGGAGATGATCGCCACTCCGTTATAGGTGCGCTCGCCCACGTATGCCGCCGTGTATCCGACCTCTGCGAGCTGCATCAGTGGAAACAGTTCGTCCACCACCTTCGTTTCCTGGAGACACAGCAGGTCTGGCCGCTCGCGCCGCAGCCAGTCAGTGACGATATCGAGCCTTTGCCGAATTGAGTTGACGTTCCAGGTTGCAAGCTTCATCGCTGCGAAATGTACACGAGAATCGTCGCGTGATCGGTGGCCTTCGAGTTGCTACAGTACGCCGAACGGCATCTCTGGAGCTTAGATTTGTATGCCACCTGAGGAGCGACCGAACAGCGGCGGAGAAGGTTCTGAGGCCCACGATGCCTCGGGCGCCGACGGTCCTACTCCGAGCCGTGGGGCCGACACCGAGCTTGACTTTCGCGAGGTGGTCCACAGTCAACGCACGGGCGAGCAATACGTTCGGATTACGCGGCCAGCCGGCGGCGGCATCCGCCGCCGGGGCGGCCATCTGGAAGCCACCCGACGCAGCCTGCGTCCACGCTCCGGGGCCGGGCGGGCGTTCGGCGCAGCCAAAGCCCTCCTGGTCGGGGACCCGCTTGCGACTGAGGAGCTCGCGCACGAGCGGCTGAGCAAAGTCAAGGCGCTGGCGGTCTTATCGTCCGACGCACTCTCGTCCTCTGCGTACGCGACGGAGGAGATTCTCCTCGTCCTTGTGCTCGCCGGCAGCGGCGCGTTGGATCTCACCCTGCCGGTGACCCTGGCAATTCTCGTCTTGCTCGGAATAGTCGCGTTCTCCTATCGGCAGACGATCCAGGCCTATCCGCAGGGCGGCGGAAGCTACATCGTCAGCAAGGACAACCTGGGCACATGGGCATCGCTCATCGCCGGGGCGGCGTTGCTCGTTGACTACGTTCTGACCGTAGCCGTGAGTATCTCGGCGGGAACGGCTGCGATTACCTCAGCCCTCCCATCGGCCGCTCCGTTCCGGGTTGAGATCGCCATCGGCTTCATCGCGCTCATTACGGTCGTCAACTTGCGTGGCGTGCGTGAGTCCGGGTCGATCTTCGCGGCCCCGACCTATCTGTTTATCGGAAGCGCCTCGCTGATGATAGGGGTCGGCCTGGCTCGACTCGCCCTCGGCGGACTCGAGCCAGTGACAAGCGAGTTTGTGCCGCCTACCGAGGCGCTCACGACATTCCTCATCCTGCGCGCGTTCGCGTCGGGGTGCGCCGCACTGACTGGTACTGAGGCGATCTCGGACGGAGTTCCGGCCTTCAAGCCACCGGAGTGGAAGAATGCGCGCGCCACCCTGGCCTGGATGGCGGTGCTGCTGGCCGGCCTTTTCTTCGGCATTAGCTTCCTTGCCCGCCAGCTCAACGTCCTTCCCAGTCACGATGAAACGGTCGTCTCGCAGATCGCTCGTGCGATTTTTGGCGATGGGCCGCTCTACTATTTGATGCAGGTCGCTACCATGCTCATTCTGGTGCTGGCGGCGAATACCAGTTTCTCCGACTTCCCGCGTTTGTCCTACTTCCTGGCTCGGGACCACTTCCTGCCGAGTCAGTTCCAGTTCCGAGGCGATCGGCTGGCTTTCAGCACGGGCATCCTTGTGCTGGGGATTTGTGCCGCGGTGGTCGTATGGCAGTTTGAAGCTCGAACTGACGCGCTGATTCCGCTGTACGCGGTCGGCGTGTTCGTTGCGTTCACCTTCTCCCAGTCCGCTATGGTGCGCCGCTGGTGGTCTCGACGAGAGGCCGGCTGGCAGCGCGGGCTGGTGATCAACGGGCTCGGAGCCGTCACCACCGGTGTAGTAGCGATCGAGATCGCTACGGTTAAGTTCACATCCGGCGCCTGGATTGTGCTGATCATCATCCCAACCCTCGTGATGATCATGCGGGCCATCAATGCGCACTACGTGGCCGTGCGGGACCAGGTGGCGCGGGGAGGTGGCGACGGACCGGTTCGACCGCTCGACCCGCCACCTCACGTCGTGGTGCCGGTGCCTGACCTGAACAAGGTCGTGGCTCGCACGGTTGCGCTGGCGACGTCTCTATCGCCTCACGTCATCGCCGTCCACGTAACAGACGATTGCGATGCCGGGGAACTGTTACGTGAGCGCTGGCAGCGCGAGGTTCCGGACGTGCCACTCACGGTGCTGGACTCACCCTACCGTTCGTTAGTGGCGCCGTTTCTCGCGTACATCGACGCGCTCCAGGCGCACGAGCCGACGCGCCCAATCGTCGTGGTACTCTCGGAGTTCGTGCCCAGGCACTTCTGGGAGTATCCGTTGCACAATCAGACCGCGCTGCGACTCAAAGGGGCCCTGTTCTTCCGCCCGAATACCGCCGTCATCGACGTGCCGTACCACCTCGAGCGCTAGCTGATCAGAGT
The DNA here is from genome assembly GCA_016844585.1 of Chloroflexota bacterium. Taxonomy (GTDB): domain Bacteria; phylum Chloroflexota; class UBA6077; order UBA6077; family SHYK01; genus JAERMM01. The sequence continues at coordinate 8,023 of JAERMM010000225.1, forward strand.
CTATCGCGTCATCCCAGTTCGGCTGGCTCCGTGCCGCGAACCAAGAGCACACGGCCCGCCGTTGGCTCGCGCAGGATGTGCTTCGGATCACGACCCCGGGCTGACTGCGTCAATGCGTTCAACACGGTGCTGGACCCGGCCGAGCGCATCCGTCAGCGCGTCACGATGGCAAGGGTCCTCAGCGAGGAGCTGCCCGTGGTCATGTTCTACGGCACGCTGCAGGGGACGCCCCACCTCGCGGTGCTGACTGGACCGATGCCCATCGAGGCCGACACCATCGGCTATACGGCTTGGAACCTCCACGATTGGGAGCTCCGCTAACCCGGGGACAGTCGCAATCTCGCTCTGACGGTGGTGGTCACGTTGTGCTCTTGCCCGCCTAGTAACGAACCACGAACAGGTGGTCGCGTTGCCGCTGGCCGCCCCAGATCTCGCCTGGTACTCCTCCGAGCTGCGCGATATTGGCAGGGGTGCCGTGGGCGACGGTCGCGAACGTCTCTGTGACCGGGTCGAAACGGACGATCGTCTCCGTCCCTGTGTCGCTCAACCAGACCTTGTCCAGATGATCGACGTAGACGGCGTAGGCCCGTGAGCGGTCACCCCCAGGCAGCTTCCACTCCTTCCATTGACCAGTTGTCGGCTCGTAAACGCCGACCTGGCCTACGTTGTACTCTGCAATCCACATCCGACCCTGTGAGTCCGGCCAGACGCGCCGCACGCCCGCGCCGGGCGTCGGTGGGTCGAACACTGTCATAGAGCCGTCGTCTCCGTCGATTCGACCGAGGTAGCTGCCGGCAAGCGAGGCGACCCAGACGGTTCCATCCGGGGCAGTGGCAATCCCGTACGGGCCAGGCCCTCGCGGCGACTCCCACTGGTCCACGACACCGACCGCCGGGTCGAGTCGGCCGATGTAGCCGCCCTGTCCGGTGAACCACACTACCCCGCGGTGATCGAACGTCAGAGTGTTCAGGTTGGCGCGGGGCCCCGGAAGCGGGAAGACATCTAGCTCCAGCGTATTAGGGTCGAGCCGAGTGATCGCATTCAGGCCGCCATCTGTCATCCAGACTCCGTCGTCGGGACCGATGATGATCCCGTGGGGAGCTGCGCGCTGCGGGAGGTCCACGATGAGAAGCTCGCCGTTGGTCGGATCAAGCCGTCCCACCGTGCTGCTCTGCTGCCCCGAGTACCACACCCAGCGACCGGCTCGGTCGGGGACCGCGTCATGTGGGTAGGCGCCCTTGGGAAGCGGGTATTCCTGAAGCGTAAGGGTTGGGCTCGTCCCCTGGGCCGACACGGAGAGCGTCGGACCCGGCGCGGGCAATAACAGGAGCCCCAATGCCAAACAAACCCGTGCGCTCGTTTGCAATGCTGTCACGGCTAACTCCAAACTCTCGGTCCTGGCTCGGCTGAAGCCAGGTCCGGGTGCTCTCACGCTTCTGCGCCCGGGTCTCATGCCTACTGATTTGGTCCGTCGAGCGCCCGCGGACAACAGTCCAAACCTCCCACTAACCAGAAAACGTTCGCGGTGGACTTTTGGACTCACGCGCCGGCATAGTTGGCTTTCGCAAGAAAGGGCCTGCCAGCCTCAGGGCCATTCGAGGCCGATTCCGAGCCGCTGGGCGCGGCGGACTGCCATCATCGGAACCGCGACGTCCCAGTGTGGCGAGCCAGTCGATATGAAGGTGATTAGCTCCTCTGGATTGCGTCGGCCTTGCGCCTTCCCAATCACCACGTCGCCCAGCTCCACGACGTCCGCAGGCCCGAATCGCCCCTGGCTCACCAGCATCAGGAATGGCTCGATCTTCTCGCCAGGGTCCAGCAGGCGCTGGACCGAGGTGGTCACGACCCGGGAGTCGAGAATGGCGATGCAGAGCACCGTCGTACCGCGGGCGATCCAGGACCGGTCGATGACTGGCTGGCGCGCATTGGTGATGGTGATGACGATGTCCGCGTCGGCGACGGCTTCTTCGCCGCTGGCGCAGGGGACAATCTCACGCTGAAGCAGCTCGCCAGCCGTCGACGCGAAGCGCGTGACGTGCTCAGGCGTGCGGCTATAGGCGCGAATCCGTTTGATGGGCCGAACCGCGCATACCGCTGCCAACTGTCCTGCCGCTAGCTCCCCGGTCCCGATAATCGCCAGCTCGCTGGAATCAGGGTTCGACAAATGGCGAGCCGCAACCCCGGTGGGCGCCGCCGTACGCACATCGTTCAGGTGTCCATCTTCCAGCACGGCGATCATGCCCATGTCGTCATACGCATACACGGCGGTGATGCCCTGCAGCCTTCTGTTGCCGGCCCCAC
>JAERMM010000226.1 GCA_016844585.1 Chloroflexota bacterium
CCCACGTCAGAGTAACGCTCCAGCGTCAGTACAAGCACGACCGTCAGGGTGGCCCCAACGAGCGCTCCCACGCCGAGGTCGATCCGCAGCGCAGCAGCGAGCACAACCGCTGGGAAAATCGTATGCGACAGAGCATGGGCGAAGAACGTGAGCTGTCGCTGGACCACGAATACGCCGACCAGGCCGCTGGCGATGCTGAGAAGGATGATCTCGATCAGCGCGTACCGCATGAACGCGTATTGAAGAGGGTCAATCAGCACGCCCAAGGACGGCTCCTCAAGAGGCCGATGTGCTCGCCACTCGATAGCGACGTCGCAACCACTCGGGCACGATTCCCTTTAGGGGTGAAACTAGAAGCGCGACGGCGAAGAGCAGCACAGCGGCCAGGACGATACTTCCACCCGACGCAATGTCGAAGTAATACGAGGTGTAAAGACCGATCCAGCTCGCGGCGCAACCAACCGAAGCGCTGCAGACCATTTGAGTGGCGACGCGGCGGGCGAGGAGGCGAGCTGTTGCCGCGGGAACGATGAGCAATCCGGTTACGAGCATGCTGCCGACGGCGGTGAGCCCGGAGACAACGGCGAGGGCGAGCAGCCCAAAGAAGATGAGGTCAATGCGGTCGACGGGCAGTCCCTGTGCCCGTGCCGCGACCGGGTCGAACGAGACGAAGATGAGCGGCCAGTAGAACACGATCACCGCGACGAGAACGAGGAGGGCCACTCCGCCGCTCACCGCGAGGTCCTCTGGACGCACGGCGAGGATTGCCCCAAACAGGATCTCGGTGAGATCGCTCATGTAGCTCCTGGTGGCGCTGATGAGCGCCAGACCAAGGGCGAACGCCCACGTGAAGACGACGGCAATCGTCGGGTCGCTCCCCAGGACACGGTGTCGGGTAAGGAGCGCGATCCCCCAGGCCGACAGGAGCGCGGCCATGCTACCAAGGATCTCCTGGTTTGCGTGGGTTAGATAGGCCACGACAACGCCGGGAACCACGCAGTGCGACAGCGCATCGCCGATAAACGACAGGCCCCGCAACACGACGAGCACACCGAGCACTCCGCAGGCGATGCTTACGATCGTGGCCTCGATAAGGGCCCAGCGCGTCAACTCGAACTCGAGCGGCCCGATCAACAGCGCCGGCATGTCCACCCGGGTTGTTACTGATCGCCCGTGCGCTGTGTCGCCGAAACAGCACGTGCCCTGGCGCGACCCACCTTCGTCGTTGGCTCCTGCTGCGCTGCCCCGGCGAAACGGATCGCGTCGCGACCGCCATAGGTTTCCATGAGTGCGCGAGGTGTGAGGACTTCGCTCGGGGCGCCGTCCGCGACAATGTGCCGGTTCAAGAGGCAGATGCGATTGCAGACCTGTGCGGCCTGGGCCAGATCGTGGGTGGTCATGACGATAGCGAGGCCCTGGCTGCGAAGATCGTCGACGAGATCGAGAACTTCGACCTGAGTCTGAGCGTCGACTCCAGTCAGTGGCTCGTCGAGGAGGAGGACCTCTCCTTGCTGCGCGACGGCCCGGGCCAGGAAAACGCGCTGCTGCTGGCCCGCGGAGAGCGCCCCAATCTGGTGTCCTCGGAAGTCCCTCATCCTCAGGCGCTCCAGCGACTCGTGAGCTATCTGTCGGTCAGCCCGCCCGGGCCGACCGAAAAGGCCGTGGCGGCCCTGGCGCCCGAGGAGGACGACTTCCTCGACGGTGATCGGAAACGTCCAGTCGACCTCGCCGCGCTGCGGTGCATATGCCATGCGGGCGCGGCAGCCACGGTCTACGATTGCGCCGTTCAATGTGATGCTGCCACTCACCTTTGGCAAGAGGCCAAGAACTGCCTTCAGGAGCGTGCTCTTGCCTGACCCGTTCGGCCCTAGCAGGCCGACGATCTCACCCGGCTCGCACACCACCGACACAGCCTCGAGAGCCACGTTGGCGCCGTAAGCAACCGTGAGGGCGTCGACGCGCAGGCCCCAGGTCCCATCTCTGCTCACCCGGGTGTGGTCGTCATTGGCTCATCCCTGAGATCATCGTCTGTGTGTTGAATCTCATCATCTTGATGTAGGTATCGCCGTCACTTCCGGGCTTGCCGAGCGAGTCTCCATAAAGATTCGAGTAAGTTTGGACGCCAGCCTGCTGAGCGATTTGTTGCGCCAGACGTGGGTTGATGCTGCCGTCTGTGAAGATCGCACGCACACCCTGAGCGCGTATGCTGGCGATCAGCCGCTGCGTCTCTGCCGCGGAAGGCTCGGCTTCCGTGCTGAGGCCGGGGATGACCGAGCCAACGAAAATGAGTTGGTAGCGGTCAACGTAGTACCCGAACGCCTCGTGATTTGTTACCAGCTTTCGCCGTTCAGCGGGCACCGTTGACCATTCAACGGCGAGATCCTGGTCCAGTTGTCTTAGCTGCGCCGTGTAGGCTTCAGCACTGCTTTCATAGACCGCTGCTCCACTCGGGTCCGTCGCCTTGAGCGTGTCGCGAATTTTCGCGACCATGCGGATCGCGTTGTTGGGGTCAAACCAGACGTGCGGATCGCCGAGTGGCTCCTCGTCATCGCCCGGTCGGAGCGGAATGAGAGACTCCTCGCCGAGTTTGACGACCGTTACGCCTGGGCGCGCGTTCTGGGCGAGTCGGTCGAACCAGGGCTCTAACCCAACACCGTTCTGGAAGATGAGGTCTGCGTCGGCGACCTTTCGCGCGTCCTCGGCGATCGGCTGATATTCGTGAGCGTCGGTATTTCCTTCCAGGACGCGCATGAGCAGAATGCGGTCACCACCGACGTTGCGCACGAAATCTTGAATCTGGGTGGTGGTGGCGAGCACCTTGAGTGGACTCGCGGGGGGTTGTGGCGCAGGTGTCGCGGAAGTGTAAATCGGCCACAAAACAGCCGACAGCATCGTCGCGAATGTGGCCGCGCGAGCTAGAGTGATCCTCAAATGTCGTCTCCAATTTTCAGGAGGTGCATGCACTCTTATTGAGACTCGGTTTCATGATGGCGATGATACCGAATCTCATTAAGAGTCGCAAGTCCCTTCAGACCGTTGCGAAGAACCGATGATCTCCCGTGGAGCCGCCGCCCACCTCGCCCTCACAAAGGTCGTCACGGTTGTCGCGGTTGTCACGGGGCCTTTTTTTTTTTTCTGCGAAAGAGTATCTGGCGGCAGCGCGGCGGGCTGCTTCCGATCCGTTGCAGTGCCCGTCGGCCTGTTTCAGACTTCGCCGGTCGTCGTGAACTCGCGCGAGAGCAAACTGATAACATCTGCTAAGTCCGGGGTAAGGCGGCGACATGGGCCGATTCAGTCAGGTTCTTCGGGACCGCGGATATCGGATCACCGTGCAGCGCGAGGTAATCCTCGACGAGGTCGAAGCGCTGCCAGGGCACGTGTCGCCCAACGACGTCCACGCCAGGGTCGCGGCCCGATTCCCTCAGGTTAACGTAACGACGGTATACCGAACGTTGGAGCTGCTGGAGCACGAGGGACTCGTCTCTCACATGCACTTCCACGACGGAGCGCGGTGGCACCGAGCCGATGAGGGCCTGCACCAGCATCTGGTTTGTCGCCAGTGTGGGCTGGAGGAGCAGGTGGAGCTCGATGAAATGCAGCCTCTCGCACGGGAGCTGTTAAGCCGCCACGGCTTCCACGCGGATCTTGCGCATTTCGCCATCGTTGGCGTATGTCAAGAATGCGTTCGGGCGGCCGCCGTCCCAGTTGGATAGCGAGGATGGCGGATCTGAGTACGGAGGCAGGGCGGAGCCGGCCAGACTTCCCTGAGGCCTACGGAATCGCGAGCGCGCCAGAGGGCATGCTTTCGTGGGCGGACGCGAGCGACCGCCTGACGACCGCCCGTAACTACTGGGTTTCGACAACCCGTCCCGACGGTCGTCCTCACGCGGCGCCCGTCTGGGGCCTGTGGCTGGGGGACACGTTCTACTTTTCGACCGATCCGTCGTCGCGCAAGGGGCGGAACATCGCTGCGAACCCGAACGCCGTGGTCCACCTGGAGAGCGGCGACGACGTCGTCATACTCGAAGGGATCTTGCAGCACGTCGCGGACCCCGAGCTGCTGACCCGATTCGTCGACGCCTACGACGTCAAGTATGGGTTCCGGGTCGATACCGACAATCCGTCGTCCGCCGTTTTCATGCTTCGGCCGCTGGTTGCCCATGCCTGGATGGAACACAATTTCCCGCAATCGGCGACGCGCTGGATCCTGAAACCGCCAGGATCCTGACCGGTCAGATCGGTCAGACTGTTGTGCGCGCAGCGCTTGCGCTCTCGATCTCCATAACGCACCGGCGAGACGCGTGCCCGAATCGATGGAATCGCGCCCGCTGGCTGTAGCCCGCTGGTAGAATGCACTCGCCTGGCTGCGACCAGAACCAATTGAATAACACGGCGGAGAGCCAGGGAAAACCGGTCGAAGGCCGGTGCTGTGCCGCAGCGGTAGGGGGCGAATCGGCCCCAAGCCCGAAAGCCTGCCTCCGCTCGTCTCACGTCCTCCGTGCCAGGGGACGGCGGCGTACGGGCTCCTGGATACCCCGGCCCTCCTTCTCGGCGCAGAAGCGTGAGCTTCATCGCTCGACGACCATCGAGTCGAAACCGCCGGAGGAGCCACCGTGCAGCATTTGCGAACTCTCGCAAGCTTGGTTTTCACCGCCGTCGTCCTGTTTTCCGCCCTGCTGTTGAGCCCTCGATCGGCGGCTGTGGCCGCCGGGTCAGCCGACATCGTGATCAGCCAACTCTACGCGGGCGGTGGCCGCAGCGTGTTGGAGAACTCGCTCTATCAGAACGACTACGTCGAGCTGTTCAACCGCGGGGCCAGTTCTGTAGACGTGTCCACATGGTCGCTGCAGTATCAGGCAACAACCCAGAATTTGAGCGGCGTCATTCGGCCAGGTGGCCGTCTCCTCGTCGCTGGCGAGCTTGCGACGCCAAAGCCCTTCCCACTGCCGGTGGCTGTATCGGGGGCCGACGTCAGCGGGAGTCTGCAGGCGAACCCGGGGCGAGGCAAGCTGGCCCTCGTGACAAGTCGGACACTGCTGACCTGCGGCGCAGGAATTAATGACTGCATCGGGAATCCGTTGATCCGCGACTTTCTCGGGTATGGCACGGTGGGAGGTGGCCAGGACGGGCCGAACAACTTCGAGGCCTTACCGGCGATCGCGTTCAAGTTGAACCAGGCCCTGCTCCGCCTTGGCGAGGGCTGCACCGACACCGACAATAATCGATCCGACTTCGTCGTCTCGCCGCCGCGGCCCCGAAACAGCAGTACTGCATTCCACTCTTGCCCGCAGGCAACAGCGACGCCCACGGCGTCTCCAACCGCTACTCAGACACCGGTCGGCGGAGCCCCCAGAACGCCGGTTGGGGCCTCGACACCTACGCTTGGGCCAAGTCCCACGTCTTCTCCGCTGCCCTCGCCGACGCCGGTCGTGCAGCGCTACGCCATTGTGCTCGATGCGGTCCCCGATGCAGGGAGCGGGCCCTTTGCCGTCACGGGAGGTGTTTATGGAGTCGGCAGCGTCTCCGCGAGCGGCATTGCGTCGGACGGCGCCGCTGCCGTCGGCCGGTACCTCGCGTTCGGGTGGCGATACGGCTCGGGTTTCGGCGAAACCGCGGGAACTCAGGTACTCTCGCTTCCCAGCGGTGATCTGTCGGTGAGCGGCGCCGTGCCGCTCGTCATTCCGGTGACCGGTGGGACGGGCGCCTTCGCGGGAGCGCGGGGAGAGGTGCGCGTCTCGCCGCTGGGAAGTGATGGTCGGTCTTTTAGCGTCCAGCTCTCAGTCGTGGGCAGCTCGGGCTCGCGTTC
>JAERMM010000036.1 GCA_016844585.1 Chloroflexota bacterium
GGCCGTACCACCAACGGTTGTGCAGCCAGCTGTCGAGCCTCCAACCTCTGTTCGTGCGACTGTTCGTGCGACGCCGCTGTTTCCAACCGTCCGGTTGCCTACGCCGTCTCCACTGACGGCCGTGCCCACAACCGTCGACGTGCCGACGTCGACGCCCCCAACGTAGGTTGAGCCTACAAAATGCACTGCCGACACAGGGCCTGCCCCCGAACCTTTTCGCGCCAGGGCCTCGTCCCGCGTAGCGCCCAGCCTCTCTAAACCCGCGGTACAATAGCGCCTGCTGACGCCAGGTCAGCGACTGTTTAGAAACCGCGACTAACGGAGGCGCGTCGGTGACGGCAAAAATCAAGCACCTAGCCATCTGCAGCGGCAACTCGAAGGTTCTGTTGGATTTCTACGCCTCGCTGTTCAAGATGGAGCGCGACGCCGGTCAGGTGGTAACGGACGGCTACGTTGGCATGAACGTGAACCCGCGCGGCCGGGGCAGACAGGCTGGAATCGACCATTTCGGACTCGAGGTGGACGACGCCGAGGCTCTGATGGCTCGCTGCCATACCTCTTATCCTCAGATCAACTTCCTGAAGCGTCCATCCAATCGGCCCTTCGCGGGGATCAGCACGCACGACCCGGCGGGCAATGTGTTCGACCTGTCACAGGCTGGAATGGAGAATCGGCGAGGGGTGTACGCCGAGGCGCCTGAAGAGCTGCGACAGCGGCGTGTCGACCATTTCGAGCTGCGGACCGTCAATCCAGCAGCGCTGGCGACGTTCTACCAGGATGTCTACGGCTTGCTTCCGGCCTCGCAGGCGTCTGAAGACGGCAAGTATGCGCTCACCGATGGGCGCATAACTCTCGTGATCGCCCGGTGGAACATCATGGACTACGCTGGGACTGGCATCGAGCGCCCGGCAATCGAGCACCTGGGTTTCGCGGTGGAAAACCTCCAGACATTTAAGGCCGATCTAGACGAATTGATGGAAAGCCGTCCCGAGTTCTTCACGACGTACACCAAGGAGAGCACCGAAGGCGCTCGACGGTTGGAGATCCTGGATGGCTGCAGTCGCGGTGAGTTCTGCTTCAACGATCCCGATGGTGTCCTGCTGGACGTTCGCGAAGGCTGACCTACAGTTTGAGGATCCGCGGCTGCCAGGCCCAGGCGCCAGCTATCAGGATCAGCGAGGCCGCGCCGATGGCCGCCATGGCGACGGCCGCGTTGGTGCTATCCGCAAGCGCACCGATAGCGGGGGCAATCAGCGTCCCGATGGAGCGGAAGCCTTCGTCGAAGCTCATGATCCTTCCCCGAAGCTCGCGCGGCGTGTTGGCAAGCAGAAGACCATTATTGGCCGCACGGAACGAGGTCTGAGCGCCTCCGGCCAGCATCAGCAGCGGCGCTGCAAGGCCAAACAGCGGCCAAAAGCTCGGCAACAGTCCGACCGCTCCGAGACCGATGAGCGCGACGCCGTTGAGCAGTCCCGCGACCAAGAGCAGCTGGCCTCGTCGAACGCTTGCCCCCATCGATGCAACGTTCAGGCCACCCAGCAAGGCCCCGAGGCCGGCGCAGCTATACAGTGCTCCGTAGGCGGCGGCTCCCTCGTGCAAGGTATCGGTCGCATACACGACGAGCAGCGCCTGGTAATTGAAAGCGATGGTGAGCGGTCCCAGACCGATGAGGAGCTGCGTCAGGACCGGCCTATGGCTTACGGCGAAGCGCCACCCCTCGATCAGCGAGCCAACCATTGATTGGCCGGACCTGGTGACCACCTCGACGTGCCGGATCATGACCGTAAATAGAGCGACTGCCAGGTAGAGCAGAGCCGACAGTACGAAGCCCCACGCACCGTTGCCGCTGATTTGAATGAGCCCAGCAGTCACGATGGGCGCTGCCATGCGGGTCGCATTGGTGGCGATCGAGTTGAGCGACATCGCATTGATGATCAGTGCTTCCGGCACGAGCGATCCCACGAACGCGGTGCGCACCGGGCTATTGACCGCCCCTCCGAGGGAAAGGCCAATCGAGCTTGCATAGAGGTGCCACAGCTCGAGCTGCCCGGAGAAGGTGAGCCCCGCCATGACACAAAAGATTGCGAACGTCCACATCTGCACGAGTTGCAGCAGCGTGCGCTTGGCGATCCGATCGGCGAGCACGCCGCCCCACATCCCGAGGACGAAGGAAGCCAAACCGCGGGTCAGCTCGAGGGCGCCCAGCTGCACCGCCGATCCGGTGAGCTGATAGGCAAGCCAGCTACGCGTCACACGCTCGGCCCAGCCCGCCGACGACTGGCAGAGCTGGCCGAGCCAGAGCAAGCGGAACTCGCGGTACGCCAGAGCCATGAACGGACGCAGAAGTCGAGACCCGCCGGGAGCGTTTCCACCCGAGGCTACAATCCCTTCAGGTGCGGCCCCTTCTCGCGGGCGAATCGCCGGCGCCTCGACACCTGGCGGAGCGCCGTCAGTCACACATCAGCGCCATGTCCGGCCCCATTCGCTCTGGTCGCCCGATTTCGCTGTAGCATAGCCGGCCCTCCAGGCCGCGCTATAATCGCGCTCACCCGTGGCGGCCGTCGAGAACCAGATGCTGTCCGCACCCTGACCTGCTCGCCCGCGTCCTGACCCGCTCAAAATTGGGGACTGACCGTGTTGACCTACCACCAGGCCCCGGAAGAGGATTTCGACTCGGACGCCCCGACCTACGTTCCAGTGGGCTACGCACAGGATGGTTTCATCCACACGACGGGTCCGCTCGGTCGCGTTTCGGCGGTGGCGAACAAGCACTGCAGCCACGACCCGCGACCGTACGTGCTTATCACGGTCGACCTCGACCGCCTGACCGTCCCCTGGCGCTACGACGTGGCAGGTGAGGACTACCCGCACGTCTACGGGCCGCTGAATCGCGAGGCAGTCGTCGCAGTGCGTTCCATGCCACGGGCGGCAGACGGAACATTCCTGCCCGTGGACCAGGCCGGCTAGCTCGCCACTTCCCACTCGTGGGCGTTCCAGGAGATGGCCCGCTGGGTCACTAAGCCGTGCCCAGCGGTCGGACAGGGCAGGCCTTATGGCAGCCTTGCCGCGACCGCGTCGACCTGCTCGACCGTAAACGCTTTCAGCGTCTGCGTCCGAACCATCCCTGACATCCCCTGTAAGAACGCGACTTCAAGCAGTTGCTCGTCGCCGGGCATGTCCACGACCGCCACAAAATCGTATTGCCCGAGCGTCAGGCCTTGCCAGATGATGCGTCCTCCTCTGGAGGTGATCGCCTGCTCTGCGCCCTGCCGCATCGCCGGGCCATTCTTGATGCCCTTGATGCCTTCAGCGGTGAAGTTGCCCAGGACTACGTAATTTGCCATCGTTCTCCTCCAATCCAGCCCATCGTATCACGCGGGGGCGGCGGCTGGCGGGTCTCCATCAAACAGGCCATGCTTGGTCAGGAAGCGGAGCGCGTGCTGGTCCCATTCCCAGGGGCGCTCCATGTTGCAGGCGTGGCCAGCTGCCTCCATCGTGACGAGCTCGCATCCTGCGATGCGCTCCTGGAGCGCGAACGCCCCGCGATGAGAGCTGTCCTCACTGCCGGTGATGATCAGCGAAGGCGCCTTCACCCCGTCGAAGATCTCCTCGGGGTCGGGCGGCGCAAGCGCCTGGAAGATATGCACGATGCTGGCGGCATCGGCCCAGCGGTTGCGCTCCACCAGGGTGCCTGCGAAGTAGCGGCCGTAGTCCGTGTCCCGAAACGACGCTGACCAGTCGTTGAAAATGCGGCCGTGGCGGGCGGCCATGCCCTCGTCGCCGAAAGCAGCGATTGCGTGGCCCGTGTACAGCTTGGGGGCGGCACCGCTGTAGGAGCACCCGGTCATCAAGATCGCCAGTGTGCGCTCCGGCTGCTGGTGGACCATGTGCATGACGATGTGCCAGCCGACGGAGAGCCCAACGATGATCGCGGGTTCGCGCGTCACCTCGTCCATTGCTCCCCAGCATGCCTCCGCCATGTCGGCGATGGTCAGCCCTTGCTCGGCCACCGGCGACTTCCCGTAGCCTGGCAGGTCGATTCCGACGCACCGGTACCAGGTGGAGAAGTGGTCCATCTGATAGACCCAGCAGCTGTGGTCCATCGGGTTCGGATGAACGAATGCGATAGGATGGCCGGCCTTGCCGAGCTGCTCCCAGTACAGCGGTCCCTTGATGTGCGCTACCATGTCGGCGCCTCCCGCGAATTCTCTGAACGCTGCCATCGTACGCGCTCATGACCGCGGTGGCCAACACGATTCCCTGAACGCCGGAACGTTGCGCTTGCCCCGCAGCTGGCTAGCCTGAAGGCAGCCTCACCCTGGAGCCGCTTCTGAAAGCCCCCCCGCCGGGCCCGCCCCGGGTCTTCTCCCGCTACAACGTTTTTTCCCTGTACATACCCTCGATGACCCTGTCTCTGGGGTCCTCGATCGTCGCACCGGCGCTGCCGGTGTACGCGCGCTCGTTCGATGTCACGTTCGGTGAGGCATCGCTTGTGCTCATCGCGTATAGCGTGGGGCAGCTGGCTTTTTCGGTTCCGACCGGCTTCCTCATCGACCGCTTCGGGCGACGCAGGGTGCTTCTCGCGGGGCCTATCGTCCTGGCCGTGGCATCGGTGGGCGCCGGTTTGGCCGGCACCTTTCCCCTGCTGGTGGCATTTCGCTTCCTCGCAGGTTGCTCGCATCAGATGTGGATGCTCAGCCGTCTGACCGTGATCGCGGACGCGGGTGTGGAGAGCCAGCGCGGGCGGCAGGTCATGGGTATGGTGGGAATGGAGTCGTCCGGGCGTTTGCTCGGGCCGGCGCTCGGCGGATTCCTCGCAGCTTTGATCGACGTCCGCGCTCCATTCTTCCTGCAGGCGGCGTTGACGTTGCTCGCCATCGCGCCGAGCTTCTTCCTTATCAAGGACACAACCCCGATGCCCGCGGCGGGGCGGCGCGGGGGTCAGGCCGGCTCCAGCGGAACGCTCGCGATGCTGCTCACCTGGTCGGTGGCGATGTTCTTTCTGGCGCAGCTGTTCGCCAATCTGACCCGCGGCGCGACCATGAGCGGCCAGCTTCACCTCTACGCGGTCTATGCGTTCGGGGTTGGACCTGAAACCGTGGGGCTGCTGGCCTCAGCGGCTGGCCTCGTCGGCCTGCCAATCATCTTCAGCACCGGGTATCTCATGGATCGTTTCGGACGCACCGCGACTGTGGTCCCGGGGTTCACGCTCACGGGAATCTCGATGGCCGTGATGGCGATCATCGCCGTCACCGACGGCCCGTTCAGCGTCTACGTTCCCGCCTTCCTGGCGCTGCAGTTCTCGCAGTCACTGACGGCGGGGAACATGCAGGTGATTGCCACCCTCGTTGCACCCGAGCGTGCGCGGGGCCGCTTTTTCGGCATCTGGCGCGTGGCGGGCGAGGGTGGCTCGGCGGCCAGCCCGGCGCTCTTCGCGCTGGTCGCCGCGCACGCGTCCTACGGCGCGTCGTTTGCCATGCTCGCCGCATTTTCGATCTTCGCAGCGCTCGTCCTGGGTACGCAGGTTCGAGGCGCCCTGAAGCGCCTGAACCAGCCAATCGCATCCCCAGCGGCTTAGTCGCCGATCGGCATCCATGCCAAGCTAGCGGAACTCCCATTCGTGGATGTTCCAGTGCGGCGCCGTCTCTGGACTGAACACACCGGCGTTGGCCAGTCCCGGCTCCGGTCCCCGCAGCGCCGACACGTGCGCCATCGTCTGGGAGCTGAAGTGTGTGTGGATGGCGGGTAGCTGCTCGCTCAGGATGCGGTGCAGCTGCACGACCTGCTGCTCGCGCGCACTGCGATCCAGCGTGTTCATGAACGTATCGAACACGCGGTCATAGTCGGGGCTGGACCAGCCGGTGCGGTTCTCGCCTCGCCAGCGGTTCTGCGGCGTGCCGAGCTCATCGCTGGTCCAGGAGCGCTCGCCGGCGTTGAGGCCGCCCCGGGTGTGCATGGAGCGGAAAGTATGCCGCCCCTCGATGTCTCTGCTCTGAGCAAGAGGGACGGGTATCGCCTGGACCTCCAAGCCGATCTTCAGCCACTCCTGCGCCATGATCTGGAGATGCCGCTCGTTCTCTGTTCCGGCGCTCGCTTTGATTTCGAATCGGAGGCGGTCGGTCCCGCTTGCGAACAGTCCCTCCCGGTCCTTGGTGAAGCCGGCCTCTATCATGAGCGCCTCAGCTCGCCTCGGGTCGTATGGATAGTGAAGTATGGCTCGCTGGACGGATTCGTAGTGGGCTAGGCCGGCTGGGACGAAGTTGTCGCTCGGGAACCCCACCCCGCTGAACACCCCCTCGTTGAGAGCGTCGCGGTCGATGCCGTGGGCAATGGCTCTTCTGACGCGGACGTCCAGGATAGCCGCGGGGTCTGCATACTCGGGCCGAAACTGGTTGAGGATCATTGCGGGCCCGCCCTGACGGTAGTAGACAGTGCCCTGGCCGGTGGGGTCCCACTCCCGCTTCAGCGTGAGGGAATGCTCGATGCGCATCGATAGGAACGGAGCGTAGTCGATCGTTCCGGCCAGCATGTTGGTGAGGACGGTGTTCTCGTCGCCAAAGAGGCGGATGTGCAGTTGGTCGATCTTGGGTCGGCCGAGGGCGTGCGCGTCGAAGGCTGCTGCATCAAAAAAGGAGCCCGGCTCCCAGTGCAGAAGCCGATACGGACCGGTGCCGACGTACTCCCTACCCCAGAACGGGAGCTGAATGAATGTATCTCGCGTGGACGGATCCTGCTCGAAGGCAGAGAAGGGGCGTTCGAGAAGGTGCCGCGGGAGCGGCTCGAAGTCGCTGTCGATCAGCGCGGCTGCATCGGCGTAGGGCGCCGACCAGCGGATAACGAACGTCCGGGCGTCCAGCGGCTCCACGCTCTCCATGAGGTTCTGCGGCGTGGGTGAGAAGATGCCGAGCCCGGGGAGGGTGTACACCCGGTGGGCGAATCCGAAGTCTGTGCTGGTGAGGGGCTGTCCGTCGTGCCACGTGAGGTTTGGTCGCAGTCGGTAGGTGACCTGCATCCGTCCGTCCGGGGAGACCCGCCAGTCGTCGGTGTCAAGCTGCGGCAGCGCCTCGACCAGGTACGCCCGGGGGGCGCCCTTTGCGTCGATAATAGCGATCTCCGCGTTGAAGATCCGGGTCGTGAGCGACGGATTGCTGTTGCCCGGGATCTTCGGCATCAGATGTTCCACTTCGGTGCGAAGCGACATGTTCAGCGTGCGCCGAGGGGCCGAGGCCGCCGGTGCCCCGAGCCCCCCGGTTCGTTCCGTTTGGGGGGCCTGGGCTGGCGCACATGCAATTAGCATTGCGAGGAGTCCGACGAGACCAACAATTCGCATGACTGACCTCCGACCGTCTGCACGGGTTATCGGGTGCGGACTAAGCCCCCTCACTCTACCATCCGAGACGGTATGATGCGCGAGCGTGAAAACACGATCGGAGGGTAATGGTGGAGCTGGCCTTGACAAAGGACAGGCGAGGGTTCAGACCCCCGCCGTCGATTACGCGGTCCTCCCTGGTGCTGGAAACGACTGCTGAGATGATGGCGACAGATGGCTTCCCTCTCAACCAGGCACAGATCCAGCTACGGACGCAGGGGCAGTCGGACTGGGCGGCGACGATCAGCGGCAGTGACTCGTACCAGGAGATCGTACGGGTGGGACGGCGCGAGATCGACATTGCGTTGTTGAACCCCGCGGGGCCGCTCGCGGCCGCGTACCGGGGCAAGGGCCCGTTCTCTGAGCCCGTACCGGTGCGCGCGATCGCGGTGATCCCGTCGCTCGACTGGCTGGCATTCGCCGTGGCCGATCGAACGGGTCTTCGGTCGCTGGCGGACGTGAAGGAGCAGCGCTACCCGTTGAAGATCTCGATGCGGGCGCAGCGCGACCACGCCACACACATGTACGTCGAGCACGTCTTCAATGCATACGGTTTCAGTATGAAAGACCTTCTTTCCTGGGGCGGGGCAATCGTGCCCGACTGGCAAATGTCGCCTCATCCGTCTCGCACGGGCAAGATCACCAGCGGCGAGGCCGATGCCCTTTTTGACGAAGCTGTGCTGCCGTTCATCCCGCAGCTCAACGATCTTGGCATGCATCTGCTGCCGCTCGATGAGCAAGTTCTGAAACAGATGGACGACATTGGCTTCCATGCATCGCCCATCCCGAAGGCGTTGTTTCCAAATCTGGCCGAGGACGTGCCTGCGCTGGATTTCAGCGGCTGGCCGATCTATACCCACGCCGACGTGTCCGACGATCTGATCTACCGCTTCTGCAAGGCGCTGGACGCCCGCAAATCCACCATCGTCTGGCAGGAGCCGCGCGACCTGCCGATCGAAGAGATGGTCGTCGATCGGCCGGATGCGCCGCTCAGGGTCCCGTTCCACCCGGGCGCCGCGCGCTACTGGAAGGAAGCCGGCTACCTGTAGGACCGACTGGCCGTTCTCCATCTCATCCGGGCCGCGGATGAAGGGGACGTCGTGCGGCTCGCGGATGATGTGCTTCGGGGCTCCAACTGAGAAACTTGCTTTTTTGGGTTTTTGGGTATGTTTCAGATTGTCCGGCGTGTTACTGTGGGCCTGTGTGCTACACTCGCCACCTGAGCCAGCGCACGGATGGGGCGCGGGTTCGATCGTCCCATCGGATAAAACCAGGCGGCGCAATTCGTCATAGGAGGAGCAGAGATGCGTGGGATTCTAGCCGGAGGCCGGGCTCGATTCATCGTGGTCGTCGTCGCGGCGCTGACGATATTTGCTGGCGTCGGCCTACTACCCCAAATGCCGGTGGAGACCGCCATAGCCAGTCACGATGACGGGTTCCAATCGGAATTCGATATTCGGCGGCGATCGTTGACAGACACAGGAGAATCTCCCTACTTTGTCCTCAAGCCAGGATTTCGGATTGAGCTGCGAGGTCCCGGCGAACGGGTCGTGATCACTGTGCTGGATGAGACCCGGATGATAAATGGGATCAGGACTCGCGTCGTTGAAGAGCGGAGTTTCCTGGACGGCGTGCTCCACGAGCTTGCTCGGAACTACTTCGTCATGGACCGCCGCACCCTCGACGTGTTCTATTGTGGTGAAGACGTCACTTTCTTTCCTTTGCTGACTCATGAGGGATCGTGGTTGGCCGTGCCACCGAATAGATGCGGTCTGTTCATGCCCGGAGACCCTCGCAGGGGAATGAAGTTCTACAACGAATGGGCACCGGGCGTCGCTCAGGATCGAACTGAGATACTCAGCACGCGCGAAAGAGTCTCCACTCGGGCAGGGCGGTTCAGTGACTGCGTACTCATCCGTGAGACATCCCCGATCGATCCAGACGTGCTAGGGGAAAAGACCTTTTGCCCTCGGGTAGGGATAACAGTGGACGGGGATCTGCGCCTGTGGAGGTACGGATACCGTGAGCGGGGCGACGACTGAGTTGGCAGGGCGATGGCTAGGCGACTGGCCAGGATCCCGCTCAACCCGGGCGCCGAACACGACATGAGGGAGCCCGGCAGATCCTCGCCCATGATCTGGGGGTGACTCGGACCCACAGAGGGAAAGTGTAATGGCCGCGACAGTCGACAGGATCGAGACGGTGCAGGCCGATGTCTCCATGCTGGATATGCAGCACACCGGGCCCGGCACGCTAGCGGGGCGCTACCTGCGGATGTTCTGGCACCCCATCGACGTCGCTCGTTACGTGTCGGCCGGCCGCGCCAAGCCGATTCGCGTAATGAGCGAGGCTTTCACGCTGTACCGGGGTGAGAGCGGGGCGCCGCATCTTGTTGCTTTCCGCTGCGCGCACCGAGGGACGCAGCTCAGTACCGGCTGGGTGGAGGGCGATGACCTGCGCTGCTTCTACCATGGCTGGAAGTACGACGGGTCCGGGCAGTGCATCGAGCAGCCTGCCGAGCCAGAGCCGTTCTGCAACCGCATAAAGATCCGTGGCTACCCGACCGAGGAGTACCTCGGGCTGATCTTCGCCTATCTCGGTGAGGGAGAACCGCCATCATTTCCCCGCTTCCCCGACTTCGAGCAAGGCCGTGTCGAGGCGAACGTCTACCTGCGGAGCTGCAACTTCTATAACCGGCTGGACAATGACGGCATCCACACCTGGTTCGTCCACCGCCGAGCCGGTCATGATTTCCGGGATTGGCACGGGCGCATCCCGCGGGCTGAATGGACCGAGGACGAATGGGGCTTGGTGAATCGCAGCGGGCGCCCCGAGGCCAGGCAGGTGACGCATCGCGGCATGCCGACGCTCACGCTGCGCAAGCAGGCGCCCGCTGAGACGAACAGCCCCCGCGATGAGAACTCGATTGCCTGGCAGGTGCCAGTGGATGACGAGAGCCACCTGGCGTTCCAGGTGGACGTCACGCTATCGGACGAGGAGCCGCCCCGGCCAACGGACGCGGCGAACTGGGCGGTTCCAGACGAGCTGGCCGAGGAGATTCTCTCAGGGAGTCGCGGACGCGAATACACCGACTTCTACCGCACCGACATTCTGAAGCCGGTTGGGGCTGGCGCCATCGTCGAGCTGGACGACGGACGCACGACGGACATGGTGAAGGTGCAAGACTGCGTTTCGCAAAGCGGACAGGGGCGCATCGCCGATCGCGGCGCCGAGCACCTCGGCCACACCGACGGCGGCGTCATCCTCTACCGCAAGATATGGGAGCGAGAGCTGCGCGCCCTGGCCGACGGCCGCCCGCTCAAGCAATGGCATCGTCCGGAGTCACACATCAGCGGGCAGTAGGCAGCGGCATCGCCGAGCCCGCAGCTTACATGGTAAGCGTCCGGTAGGGCTGAGGCTTGTCCCCAGCCCTACTGTTTCAGCGTCGGCACCGATGCGCGGCCGGCACCTTAGGCTACCGAGACGATTCCCGTTTGAGCAATGGACTGAGGTCGATTCGGACGCGCGTGTTGTCCGCATCGGGGACGACGGTGTAGTCCGAGTCATTGAGGTCGTTCAGACGGTACCACTGGGCGATGCGCTCCGGGATGATCGCCGTCACGTACCCATTTCTGCGCTCGTACTGGCAATTCATGCGCAAGAGTGACGCCCGGTTCCACTCGTCCATCAGCAGCGGCGAGATGCCCATTGTGTTGCGGTCCATGGCATAGACGTAGACGTGGCTGCCCAAACCCTTCGCGCTGATCATCTCCTCGGGGATCTTGACCTCTACGTCAGACGCAACATTCGGTACGTAGGCGACGCGGCGACCGCCGGTGGACTCGGTCCGCATGGACAGGAAGATCAGGTCTTCTTCCGCCGTGTTGGTGAAGCCATAATGCACGCCCGCCGGGATGAGCACGCCCTGCTCCGGGCCCAGAGTCCGCTTTCCATCCAGTCCCTCGACGGTGCATTCGCCCTGCAAGACGAAAAGAATCTGATCCGAATCCGGGTGTTGGTGGACGTGGGTCTCGCCGCCTCGGGGTGGCGTCTGGAAAACCGCGATGTAGCAGTTCGATGACTTCGCCATGTCGACGCGTCCGCGAATACCGTCGCGCCTCGTCAGCGCGTCCGCGACGTCGAAGACCTGTACCGCGTCTCCAGCGTGTTCGGGTGCCTCTTTCTCCATCGTTTCTCCTCCTCTGGTTACGTGACGTCCCAGGTTTCGACGTTCCAGGCCTCGGTCGAGTCCTGGCCCCTCCTCGCGCCGACGTTTCGCACGCGGTCATTCACCAGGACGAGGTTCGCATCATAGAACAGCGGCAGAGGAATCACACGGTCCGACAGATGATGCACCATCTGGCGCACTACTTCGATCCGCTCGGGCCTGGGAATGGTCGCGAAGTAGCGGTCGATCAGCGCATCGAACTCAGGGTTCATGTAGCGGTGCTTGCTGCTGCCGGTGAAGTTGTTCTCGGGCAGGGCAGCCTGAGAGCTGTGATAGCGGTCCAGGTCGCCAAGCGCGTTCGGCTGACGCTGCAGCTCGAAGGCCGGCCGCGTGTTGCGCCACTCCCGATCGTTCGCTCGCGCACGCGGAATCACGAGTGGCTCAACGGTCAGCCCGGCGCGCTGCCAGTAGTTGGCCACGGCGAACATCGATTTCTCATTGACGTCGCCCTCGGTGGCTCGGATCTCGACCGCGAGGCTCCTCCCTGCAGAGTCGCGCCATCCACCGTCCCCGCTACGGTTGTACCCCAGCCGCTCCAACCCCTCAGTGGCTCGACGGGGATCGAACTCGTAGGTAACCAATGAGCCTGCAATCTCACGGTACTCCGGCTCGGTCGGGTTGAGAATGGTGTGCGCAACGGGCACCAGGCCATGCTGGATGCTTTCGACCAATTCGGCGCGGTCGACGAGCTGGAGGAGAGCGCGACGGAACTCCACGTCGAGGATAGCGGCCGGGTTGGGGTTGAGCATCTGCGGATAGATGGCTACCCAGCTCTCGTAGGCAACATCGACCTTGCCGGCACGCCAGCGCTCTCGCACGTCGGCCGCCTGCTCGAGTGAGAGGCCGCGGCCCATGGTCACGTCAACCTCTCCTGAAAGCACGTTCGCAAGCAGCGTGCTGGGGTCGGTGATGAATCGGACCTCGACCACGTCGATTTTCGGCCGACCGAACACGTAGCCATCGTCCGCATCCAGAACGGCGCGGCTGCCGAGCGTCCATTCGCGGACTCGGTAAGCGCCGGCGCCGACGAACTCCGTGTTCCAGTAGGGCAGGTCCAGGAAGCTTCCCTTGTTCTCAGCATATGAGCGTTCGAGGAGGTGGCGCGGTAGCGGTACGTTTCGCGGTGGCGTGAACAGTCCATCGGCCTCGATGAATGGCTGCTTCCAGCGGACCACGAGAGTCCGGGGATCAGACGCCACGATCTCCTCCACGAGGTTGAACGCGGAGTCTCGGAAATTCGGCAGATCGCGGTCCTGGATGACTCGCGCGGTGAACAGGAGATCGTCGGTTGTCACCGGTTGGCCGTCGTGCCAGCGTGCGTTCGCCCGGATCGTCCAGGCTGTCTCCATGCGCCCGTCCGGCAGCAGCTTCCACTGGCCGTTCTCGATGGTGGGCATCGCCTCTGCAAGCTGGCCGCGCCACCCGCCCAGACCATCGGGGCCGCCGAGGCCGGCGCTGACGAGGGCCTCCAGCGAATCGTAGCCGGGTGGACGTCCTGGTCCTATCGTGCGGCTGTTCAGCGTAGTGTGCACGCCCATAACGGCCGTTGCGATTCGTTTGGGGGCGGACGGGGCTTTCGGAGAAGTATCAGCGACTGACGACTGCGCCGGCGCAGGCGGGGCGCAGGCCGAGATGAGCAACGCGACGGCCAGCCAGACGACGATCATCTTCCTGTATGTGCTCATGCCCACCAACTCCTTTGCGATGCCAATGCTTGCCCGCTAGGCCATCCGCACATTTTTGGTGAAATCGTAGTCGGCGGCCATCACACTGTCGAGTCGCCAGACGACACGGTTGGATGGGAAAGCACCCTGGGCGACCCGGTCGAGGAATTGCACGATCATTGCCCATGCCTCGTTGGCCTCCGTCTTGCGGTAGCGGCCGGGCATGGTGTCGTTGAGCCAGCCGTGCGGAACGTCCGGGAAGATCTTGATGTTGTAGCTTTTTCTCGCCGCGGCCAGGACGCTGGCGAGATGCAGGACGTCGTCAACGGCGACGACGTGGTCCTTCTCGCCGAAGATGCCCAGGACGGGCGCTGTCAGCCGACCGAGAATCGATTCATACGTCTCGTCGGTTGATGCTCGACTCGACCACTCTCCATGACGACGTTGGCTGCAATCTCGGGGCGCACGCTGTTCAGCAGCAACGGATACGACCCGCTCTGGCAGACGCCCATCGCAGCAATCCGGTCGCGCTGCACCTGCGGGTGCGCCATCAAAAAGTCGAGGCTCTCACCCATGTAGGCGCGGATCTCGCTGTCGGAGAGCGGCGCCGAAAGGTCGCCGCGAGCTACTGCCGCTTTATCGCCGTCCCAGCGCGACAGCATGTCCGGCGCCAGACCGACGTAGCCATGCTGTGCGAACTTTGCCGTGAGGTCGATGGTGTGCTGCACGAGCCCATAGCGCTCGTGCCCGAGGATGACGGCGCCGAAAGGGCCCGTGCCCGTCTCTGGGATTGCAAGGAAGCCACTGACGCGGTCCCCAAAGGTGACCATCGACGTTCGCGCCCCTGGGTACCTTGCCAGTGTCATGAGCGGGCCTCCGACGATTGATCGGGCGCCAGAATACCACGGCGCAGCTTACCCTGCGTATTCTTGAATTCAAAACTACTGTTGAAGTGCTCGCGCGGAACCGTCAGGCTCTCACCGACTGGGAAGTCATGATCCGGAACCGCCGTGACATTTGCATTGGGCGCGGCGGGTCAAGCGAGGTCCAAGCTCTACAGTCCAGGGTCCAGCGCGGGTGCGCCGCGGCTTTGGGCTTTGGCCGTTGACTTTGGTCCCGTCACTCGATGATTTCGTCCACCTGGGCGAGGAAATCGCGACTGAATGAGAGTCCGAGCGCTCGCGCCGTGCCCATGTTGACGATCAGCTCGTAGCGCGTGGGCAGCTCGACCGGGAGGTCGGCCGGCTTGGCCCCACGCAGGATGCGGTCCACGTACTCCGCCGCTCGTCGGTTGATGTCGGAGCCCCGCGCCACGTAGGTCATCAGCCCGCCAGCTCTGACCCGGCCCGCGCCGTAATACATCGTGGGGAGCCGATACTGGTTGGCGAGGCTCTCGAGCTGGCCCGTCGGGAGCGCGGCCAACACCTGGATGAGCAGCAGCGCTTCGGCGCCCTCAGCCATGGCGCGCTCAACGGCTGGCCCGTAGCCATCCAGTGTAGTCACTGGCAGGTACAGCAGGCCCACGCCGAGCGTCGTCGCGGCCGCCACCAGGCTGCCATCGGGTTCAGCCGCGAAGCCGAACGCCGCGACCTTGGAGACGCCGGGCGCCGCTTCGACGAGCAGCTGTAGCCGTTTGGGGTCGAGCTCGGCCCTGAACCCCGCTACTCCTGTCACGTTGGCACCGGGGCGGGCCAGGCTTGCGACGAGGCCGGACCCCACCGGGTCGTCGACGTTCACCATCACGATGGGGATCGACGTGGTCGCAGCCATCGCCGCGCGGACCGGGCCGGGGTCGGACGCGGTAACCAGCACGTCGACGGGAAGCCGCACCAGCTCCGCGGCGAGCTCGTCGAATACGCCCGCCGCGAAAGTGCCGACCCGTTCTTCTTTGATGAGATTCTGGCCCTCGACGTAGCCCAGCTCGGCCATCCGACCCCAAAAACCGCCGAAGCCGCCCTGGGCTGGACCGACCCCCGAGAGCACGCCGACGCGGTACATCCGCGCCGGCGCCGCGGGGTTCGGAGCCGGGGCGCAGGCTCCCAGCACCCCGAGTCCAGCGACGGAACCACCGAGGCAGGCGAGGTCGCGCAAGAACGCGCGGCGGCTGGATCTGTTCATTGAGCGCGATTATTGCGCGATTACTCGGACCGTGCCAGGAGTGCGAGGCGTGAAATGGGGATCTCAACGACGCTGTGCATTACCACCCTAACTCCGGACTGATAGACTAGGGAAACGACCACCGGGGAGACTGAAATGCCAGGACTGACACTGGCAAGGTTCCTGCGCGTGCCAGAGACCAAGCCGGCGAGCGAGTACGCGTGCGGGGAGGTCTACCAGAAGCCGATGCCTGACATACCGCATGCCGCGATCCAGTTCTACCTGGCCATGACCATAGGCCCATATCTGGCTGCGACAGGCGTCGGCCGCGCCTTCACCGAGCTCCGCTGTATCTTCGGGCCACCGGGCCGCCAGCGCACGTACGTCCCAGACCTCGCCTACATCGCGAGGGAGCGCTGGCCGCTTGGGAACGAGCGGCACCTGCACGCCGCGCCGGACCTCGCCGTGGAGATCCTGTCGCCCGACCAGCACTGGTCCCAGTTCCTCGACAAGATCCAGTTCTACCTGCTCTACGGCGTCCGCCTGGTGTGGGTCATCGATCCCGCCACGGAGACAATCGCCGTGCAGGCGCCGGGTGAAGAGGCGTACGTTCTCCGTTCGGGCGACGTGCTGACCGGGGGCGACGTGCTGCCCGGGTTCAGCGTGCCGGTGGATGACATCTTTGCCCAGACCAGGATTTGAGCACAGGAATGATTTCGAATCGCACAAATGCTGCGCCACACCGGTGGTCTAGGGAGCAATCGAAAACCAACTGGCTGTCTGTGGGCACGCAGGGGCCGTCGGCGGCGGAGAGCTGGAAGTCGGGGTGCGAGCTCCTGTGGACGTCACTCGATCACCTCGTCCACCTGGGCGAGAAACGTCTGGCTCAGGGTGAGGCCCAGGGCCCGGGCCGTTCGCAGGTTGAGAGTGAAGTCGTAGCGCGTTGGCAGCTCGACGGGCAGATCGGCCGGATTCGCTCCACGCAGGATGCGGTCGACGTAATCGGCCACGCGCCGTCCAATCTCCGAAACGCGTGGCTCGTAGGCCATCAGCCCGCCAGCCCTGACGAATTCGCCGCGGCCGTAGCTGGCGGGAAGGCGATGGCGGTCGGCGAGCTCGATGATCAGGTCGGAGTTATTGCCAGGTACGCTGCCCCCTGCCGTCAGCAGCGCGTCGGCTCCTTCGGCGACGGCGTGCTCGACCGCCGCGTTGATGCCGTCGCGGGTCTGGACCAACTCGGGCACGAGCGCCACACCCAGCGTCTGGGCCGCGGCCTGCAACGGCTCTAGTGAGGCATTGGTCGAGGTGAGCACCGCGACCTTTGAGACCGTGGGCGCGGCCTCAACGAGCTGCTGCAGGCGTTTCGCGAACAGGATGTTCGTAATCCCCACCACGCCGGTGACGTTCCCGCCGGGGCGCGCCAGGCTGGCCACGAAACCCAATTCGACTGGATCGACGACAGCGTTCATCATCACGATGGGTATCGATGTGCTGGCGGCCATAGCGGCCCGAATGGAGGCTGTGTTTCCGGCGACGATCGCGTCGACCGGTAAACTGGCGAGCTGCATTGCCAGGGGACCCAGGACCGCCGGGTTATCCTCGGCAGCCGAACGGTCCATCTTGACGAGGTTCTGCCCCTCGACGTAGCCCAGCTCCGCCAGGCGTGCCCAGAACTGGGGAATCACCAGACCGCTGGAGGGGATGGTGAGGACTCCTACGCGGTAGACACGGGCAGGAGTTGACCCGGGTCGCGCGGGCGCGCAGCCAGCGAGCGCTCCCAGGCCGGCCATCGAGGCGCCGAGGCGGGCCAGGTCGCTGAGGAACGCGCGACGTGTGGATGTGTTCATCGAGCGCGATTATTGCGCGATTTCTCGGACCGTACCAGGAGTGCGAGGCGGACAATTGGACTCGGCAAGACTGTCAGACAAGCCTATCCATCCCCACGAGTTCGCGATGCGCCTACACCCAGGCAGCCAGGGATGCGGCTTTCGAGGTCGTCAACACGTCGTCCCAATCGAGGTGGAGATGCCGCGCGTCGAAAGTCGCGATCGCCAGACGCAGGCACATCCTCCAGATGCACCAGGCCAGTCGGCAAGTGCGCCGCTGCCAGACGGGCATTGGCGACCCTTGCGCCCGCGCTGAGATGGAAGTGCGGAAACACCACGTTACTCGACGACTTCGTCCACCTGGGCGAGGAACGTCTGGCCCAGCGTGAGGCCGAGCGACCGAGCGGCGCGCAGATTGACCATCAGACGATAGCGCGTTGGCTGCTCGACGGGGAGGTCGGCGGCTCGCGTCCCGCGCAGAATGCGGTCCACGTAGTCGGCCCCGCGCCGGTCGATCTCACTGCGCACCGCGTCGTAGGCCAGTAGCCCCTCCGGCCGCGACGAACAACCGGCTCGAGGCGATCGCGGGAATGCGGTGACGCTCGGCCAGACTGCCGATCATGCTGGCGTTATTGGCGTTGATGGCGAGGAGGCGAACCAGTAGCGCGTCAGCTCCCTCGGCGACAGAGCGCTCGAACGCAGGCTCGTAGCTCTCACGGCTCTCGATAGGCAGAGGGAGGAGGTTGACGCCCAGGGACCTGCCCGCCTCCTCCAGGGAGGCGGGCAGACGGTCGGTCCCGACGCCGAAGCCGAGCACGGCGACCTTGGAAGCGCCGGGCGTCGCTTCGACTATCAGCTGCAGCCGTTTCAGCTCTACCGTGGGGGGAGCGCCCACCACTCCGGTGATGTTCTTCCCGGGACGGGCCAGGCTCTCCACCCAGCCCTGTGCAACCGGGTCGAGCGGAACGCCCAGCATCACGATGGGGATCGATGCCGTGGCGGCCGCCGCTGCATTAATAGTGGCGTTGTTCGGGGCGACGATAACGTCGACCGGCAGGCGGACCAGCTCAGCGGCGAAGTCGCCCAACTGCGCGAGGACCCCGGTGGCGGTCCGCTCTTCCCTGGCGAGGTTCCCTCCATCGGAGTAGCCGATCTCGGCCATGCGCTCCCAGAACGTGGGGCGGCCCACGACGCTGTCTTCTGACGCCGCCTGGTTCGTGTCGAGCAAGCCGACGCGGTACATCCGGGCCGACGTTGTCGAGGGCTGAGTGAAGGCGCAGCCGGCCAATAGTTGAAGGCCCCCGACTGTCCCGCCGAGCCGCACCAGGTCGAGAAGGAGCGCACGTCGAGTGAGGTTGCTCATCACGCACTACTTTCGCGCCACCCGGGCTGGCCGTCAACGGATCATGTCCCCGGGCTGGCCGAGGGAAGCGCGAGAGATCCGGAACATCCCCTGAGAGGCGCCATCGCGGCTTTGCTTGCGAGTTGGCAAGACGGCGCAAGCGTGTGACGATGCCTCGTGAAGTCAGATTGGGAGCGACTCAGCACCGGCAGTGCGGATTGCGCGGGTGTCCGACCACGGGCGCCAGAGCGGGCTGTCCTCCTCAATGGAGGCAGTGGCTGCGGTGGTCCGCACGCGCCAGGAATAGCTTGTTCCCGGGCCTAGCCCGAGCACTGAACCCTCAACGGAGAAACTGCTCGCGGCGTCGCGAACGACGTTGATGGCGGGGCCATCGCTATTCGCCGGTACAAACTGGATCTGGTATTGGGCCGTGTTGGGTGGGCTGAGCCACGAAAAGGTGGCGCCCTGCGTGGCAAGGGTGGCGCCGTCGTCCGGCCCTTCGAGCGTCGGTATGCGGAGTATCAGTCGTTCAGCGTTTCGGAAGGCGATCTTCTCAGCGGCTGCCCTTGGGAGGCGGCCCAATAGCCTGCGATAGAACTCGATCCCGAGAGCGTAGAAATCAGAGTCGAAATTGAAGGCGGAGGACCCTGAGTCAAGTCCCCACAGGAATCGATCTGGGAAGGCCTGAAACGCAGCGCCGTAGAACTGGACAGCGTTCTCTACATGGGCCTCCATGTGGCCACGGTAGTGGGTCTTCACGTCCACACCACTGACCGTCTCAAGGTGCATGTGCGGGTTCGCGGTGAGCGCCACGTCGTAGAAGAAGTTGGGATGAGCCTGCATGAGCCCCGTGATTCGGGTCACGTCCATGCAGGGCAGAAAGTCATCCTCCTGTAATCGCGGCTGACACGGGAACCGGACCTGGGCGACCTGGTGGCCATGGACGAGGAACGGCGCCCGGCGGTTGTACGCCAGAGCGCGCTCTAGGGGCTCGTGACAGCTGCCGGCGTGGACCATGACGGTGCGATCGAACTCGGCAACCACGTCGTAGGCCAGCAACATGTTCGGGGTATCGACGAGATAGAAATCGGGCTCTCTGTCGGCAGCGCAAACGGAGTGCAATTCGCCCAACCCGCGCCAGAATGGCCCTTCAGCGAACATCTCGCGTAGCCCGGCGGCAAACTGTGGAAAGTCCTCCGGGCGTCGGCTGCGGGGAAACGGGACAAATGGTGCGAAGCTGGCGGGAAATATCTCAGACGCTCCCCGTATGTCTCTTTCCGCCTGCCCTGGACGGTTGAAGACGTTGGTCGATACGAAGACCAGCATGCGTTTGACGCCGTGCTGGCTCATCGCCTCGCCGTAGAAGAGAGCGTCCTGCAGGGCCGTTTTCCCGGGCACGATCCCGATGTGCTCGTGCGTCGAGAAAAGCGGGCCAGTATAGAAGGCAGCGGCGGGCTGGGCCTTGACGGACTGCGTCGGCCCGGGAGTCAGCAGGCCGAGCAGAATAGCGAAGCCAGAGAGGAGCGGCAGGCGCACAAGCATCGTCCCGGTTTTGATCGGCATTCGCTACGAGGGGGCACTGAGAGATGCGTTTTCAAGCTGCCCTTCGTCGAGCCTTGCCCCACCTGAAGCCGACATCACCTGAACGCTCGGGACTGACCCCACACATTGGTGAAG
>JAERMM010000227.1 GCA_016844585.1 Chloroflexota bacterium
ATCGTCTCCTCTACCGCGCGATGATACAGCGCTGCGGCATCGCGCCCCGTCCGCTTCGACGTGAACTCGGAGATATCGGCTCCTGAGGCGAAGGCTTTATCGCCGGCGCCGGTCAGCACGATCACACGGACAGACGGATCCGCGTTCCGCTCCTTGATGTAGCCGGGGAAGGCCTCCCACATCTCGAAGCTGAGAGAGTTGCGCTGCGCGTGGCGATTGATCGTCAGAATCGCCGTCTGACCCTCGCGGTCGATGAGGAACGGCCGGTCGCTCATCCACACCCCTTATGAGTGTTTCGATGGAGTATACGGTCTGCCCAAAGGGCTGTAAAGACCAAATCGCGGGTTGGCGGAACTGGTCACCCTTCTCTCGTGGTCCGGAGTCTCGTCTAGTCACGGGACACGATTTGGAGGTAGTTGCTGTCTTCGAGAACGGGTTGTCCGGAAACCGGGGGAAAACGCCACCCCCCTACTCCGCTACTCCGCCGCCAAGCGGTAGCCGACGCCGGGCTCCGTTAGCAAATAGCGAGGGCGTGCCGAGTCAGCTTCAAGCTTGCGCCTGAGCTGGGCGATATACACCCGCAGGTAGTGTGCCTGGTCAGTGGTGTGGAGACCCCAGACCTCTTTGAGGAGCTGGCGTTGTGTCATCACCTTGCCTGCATGCCGAATAAGCGTGGTCAGCAACCTGTACTCGATCGGCGTGAGGTGAACCGGTTTTCCGCCAATGAGGACCTGCCGGCCTGCGAGATCCACGTAAAGGTCACCCAGAGAGAACGTCGAATCGCTAGCATCCGTCGGGCTGCGAGCTGCATGCCGCAGTGCAGCCCGCATGCGCGCGAGCAGTTCGCCCATCCCGAACGGCTTGCTGACGTAGTCGTCCGCGCCTGCATCAAGCGCGCCGATCTTGTCCTGTTCCTGGCCCCTTGCCGAAAGGACGATGATCGGTACAGCGGTCCACTCGCGGAGCCGCTTGATAACCTCGAGGCCGTCGATGTCCGGGAGACCGAGGTCGAGAATGATGATGTCCGGTTGCCGGGTGGCCGCTTCACTAAGACCATCCTGTCCCGTGGCGACCTCAAACAGCCGGTAACCTTGACTGACCAGGGCGGCGCGGAGGAAGCGCCGAATCTGCGGTTCGTCCTCGATCAGCACGACGGCTGGGCCGCTTGTCTGTTGCGGTGTGGGCTCTTGAGATGCTGCCACGGGACCTCGTGAACACTCAACCGTTCTCGCGTTCCAGTTCTGGAGGTGTGCCGCTTAGCGGGATGGTGAACCGGAACGCCACACCGCCATCCGGCCGGTTCTGAGCCGAGATGTGGCCGCCGTGGGCCTCGACAATCCCCCGGCAAATCGCGAGTCCAAGGCCGACGCCGCGTGAAGTGGGCGCGTTGCTGCGATAAAACTTGTCAAAGACCCGTTCCTCGTCTCCAGGCGCCAACCCGGGACCGTGGTCAGCAATCTCTACGGTCACAGCATCTTCACGCGCCCAAGCAGTGATTTCGATAGGGCTGCCGCCCGGAGTGTGCTTGACGGCATTGTCCAGGAGATTGATCAGCACCTGCTCGATCAGCACGTCGTCGATCGGGACAAGGGATAAGCCCTCCGGCAAACGTGTGGTCACCGAGCGGCCCTGTAACGATTTTACCAGGCGGCTGAGCGCCGCTCCGACGACCTCCTCGAGGGGATGCCACTCCTTGCGCACTCGCAACCCTCCTGACTCGAGACGAGTCATATCGAGCAGGTTGTGGACCAGGCGATTCAGGCGATCACTTTCCTCGTAAATCGTCTCGAGAAGCTCCTTGCGTGTCGCAGGGTCAAACTGTTCGTCACTCTCCAACAGGCTACTCGCAGCACCCGTGATTCCGGCGAGGGGTGTCCTCAGGTCGTGAGACACTGAACTCAGGAGCGAGTTTCGCAGCCGTTCGGTTTCCGCACGCACTTGCGCCTGTTGAGCTTCATTTGCGAGATGCGCACGCTCGAGCGCGAGCGCCGTCTGGTTGGCGAATGTCTCAAGCTGATGGAGTTGCTCGGGCGCCTCGAGTGAGCGTGGCTCTTCAGGCCGGAGTCCAAGCACGCCCAGCGTCCCCCGCGACGCGACCAAGGGGAGGTACAGAGCCTTCGCCCCCGGAAGGGTCGTCGTTCCGAGTCCCGCCATCTGACCATGCTCATACACCCACTGGCTTACCCCGAACTCGCTGCTGTCGATCTCGAACGACGTCGGATAGCCGGTCTTACGGGTGAGCCGACCGGTTGGGTCGGGCAGCAGGACCACGACCTGGCCTCTAAACACCTCGACGATGTGCCGCACGGCGGCTCCCAGGATATCTTCCACCCCCCGCGTGCTCGCAAGTTCACGACTCATCGCGTACAGTGACGCCATGCGCCGCTCGCGCTGTCGAGCCGACTCGGCCTGCGCCCGAATGCGCACTGTCAGAGTACTGATGATGAGACCGACTACGAGCATCACGCCGAAGGTCACGAGGTACTGCGTATCGGCCACGGCAAAGCTGAAGTAAGGCCGCACAAAGAAGAAATCGAAGGCGGCCACGCTCAGCACGGAGGCGAAGGTCGAAGGACCGCGCCCGGAACGAGCCGAGACGCCGACCACCCCAAGCAGATAGACTAAGATGAGATTGGAAAGATCGAAGTGGGGAAACATCAACCAAGCCAGCCCGGTGCAAAGAGCGACGACGGCCAGGGCAAGTCCATAGGCGGGCCAATCCGTCGTGCGGGCCCGTCCGGCTGCGGCGACAGGCAAGGGTGAAGCGCCCTCTCGGCTGATGACGTAGATATCGATGTCGCCGCTGTCCCGGACGAGCGCGTCAACGATCGAGCCGTACACGATCCTCTTCAGCAGGGGACGGATGGGTCTGCCGACAATGATCTTACTCACGTTGCGCGCGCGCGCATACCTCAGGATTTCCTCGCCGATCCGCTGCCCGCTCAAGGTGACGGTCTCCGCCCCGAGCTGCTCGGCCAGCCGGAGCGTGTCGGTGAGGCGAATCCGGTCCGGCTCGGGCAACCTGATGTGTGCCGGCGTCTCGACATACGCAACGATCCATTCCGCTCGAAGCCCTGTCGCCATCCGCTTCGCGGCTCGCACGATCGCAGCAGAATGTGGGCTCGGGCTGACGCAGACGATGAGACGCTCTGTGACCGGCCAGGTTTTCGGAATGGCATGGTCGCGCATGTAGAGGCGCACGTCCGCGTCCACCCGTTCGGCTGTGCGCCGGAGGGCCAGCTCGCGTAGCGCCGTCAGATTCCCCTTACGAAAGAAGTTGTGGATGGCCTCCTTCGCCTGTTCCGGCACATAGACCTTGCCTTCCTTGAGCCGCTGGAGGAGATCGTCCGGTGGCAAGTCGATCAACTCGACCTCATCCGCCTGTTCGAGGACGGAGTCGGGGACCGTCTCGCGCACAACCACCCCTGTGATCTTCGCCACCAGATCGTTGAGGCTTTCGAGGTGTTGCACGTTGAGGGTGGTGTAGACATGGATCCCGGCATCGAGCAGCTCCATCACGTCCTGCCAGCGCTTTGTGTGGCGGGCGGCCGACGCGTTCGTGTGGGCCAGCTCATCGACCAGAATCAACGTCGGCCGCCGCAAGAGCGCTGCATCCAGGTCGAACCCCTTGACTGTCGTTCCGCGATACTCAAGGCGGCGGGGCAGCAGGATTTCAAACCCTTCGAGGAGGGCCTCGGTCTCCGCCCGCCCATGGGTCTCCACCCAGCCCACAACGATATCCACGCCCTCGGCTCGACGTTCGCGGGCGGCCTCGAGCATCGCGTACGTCTTGCCCACACCTGCCGCAGCGCCCAGGAAGACCTTCAGCTTGCCGCGTGTCTGACGCGCTTCCTCCTGCTTCACGCGAGCCAAGAGGGCGTCAGGATCCGGTCGCTGCTCCCTTATTGCGCTCATGATGATCAGATCTTCGCTGATAACCTAGGCGGTTGCTGTTGCGCAAACGCTCATGCCATGCGCCGAAACTGCCATCCCGCAGCACCAGCTCACTTCAGGGCGTCCAGCGCGAGGTTGAGATTGAGCACGTTTACTCGCGGCTCGCCTAGAATAGCGAACTGCCGATCTTCGGTGTGCTGTTCGACAAGGCGGCGAATCGTGTCTTTGTCAAGGCCGCGCGTTCGGGCCACTCGTCGCACCTGATACAGCGCTGCGGCGGCACTGATGTGCGGGTCGAGACCACTTGCCGACGCCGTGACAAGATCCACCGGGATGGGCGCCTCGTTCCCGGGATCAGCCGCACGCAGCGCATCGACCCGCGACTGGACGGTCTTCGAAAGCGCCTCGTTCGTCGGCCCGAGATTCGAACCCGAGGATGCGGCAGCATTATAGGCGAACGGAGTGGTGGCCGACAGCCGTCCCCAGAAGTATTTGGGGTCGTCGAAAGGCTGCCCGATGAGCACGGAGCCTATGACCTTCCCGTTGCCAATCATCAAGCTGCCATTGGCTTGACTCGGGAAGAGCCCTTGAGCGATCCCGGTGACGATAAGCGGATATGCCAGCCCAGTCAGGATCGTGAAGAGAGCAAGCGAGACTATCGCCGGTCGGATTTGGCCAAGCATAGCAGTATCTCCTCCCTCTGCTTCTGTTGCCGAGGTTGACCATCCGTGATGCCTCTGCGAGATGACACTTCAACCAGTGTGCGCGGCGATGTCTCCAGCCGAGGGGACAGGACAACTCGTACGATGAGCGTTCGGCGCTGGGACGCCCGATGGCTGTGCTTCGCGAGAGCGGTACGGTTGGCTCGCACCCAGACCCACATCACACCGAACAAGACTATAGCAAAGCCCAGATCCAGCCAGCGATCCCACTCAGCGACCGGCGTGGCTCTGCTCGCAATGACATATGCTTTGCGGTTGATTGTCGAGGTTTCATTTTATCACCTAATAAGCCCAAAGGCGACCAGGATCAGGTCGATGAGCTTGATGCCTGGGAACGGAATGGCGACTCCGCCGACCCCATAGATCCAGAGGTGGCGGCGGAGCAGCGGCCCCGCCCCGATCGGCCGATAGCGCACGCCGCGGAGGGCGAGCGGGATCAGGACGATGATGATCAAGGCATTGAAGATCACCGCTGAGAGAATCGCGCTCTCTGGGGTCGCGAGCCGCATGATGTTGAGCTTTTCCAATACCGGGTAAGTGGTTGCAAAGGCCGCCGGGATGATCGCGAAGTACTTAGCGACATCGTTCGCGATGCTGAAGGTCGTCAATGCGCCCCGCGTCATGAGCATCTGCTTACCGATCTCGACCACCTCGAGGAGCTTTGTGGGGTTCGAGTCAAGGTCCACCATGTTCCCGGCTTCCTTCGCAGCTTGGGTCCCGGTGTTCATCGCGACGGCGACGTCTGCTTGCGCGAGCGCGGGCGCGTCGTTGGTGCCGTCACCCGTCATGGCCACCAGCCGACCCTGCGCTTGCAGATCGCGAATCAGTTTGAGCTTCGCCTCTGGCGTGGCCTCGGCCAGGAATTCGTCCACGCCCGCCTCGGCGGCGATCGCTGCGGCCGTCAGCGGGTTGTCGCCGGTGATCATCACCGTCTTGATCCCCATGTGTCGAAGCTCTGTAAACCGCTCTTTGATGCCGCCCTTCACAATGTCCTTGAGCTGGATCACGCCGAGGATCTTCGCGCCATCCGCGACCACAAGTGGCGTAGCGCCCTGCTTGGCATCGCGTCGGCGGCGCCCTTGCGGATTTCGCGGCCGTCCAAGTTCACCCCGCTCATCCGGGTCTGGGCGGAAAACGGGATAAAGGTGGCTCCGAGGGCTCGGAGGTCGCGCTCGCGAATCCCGTACTTCTCCTTGGCAAGGACGACGATCGAGCGGCCCTCCGGCGTTTCGTCGGAGAGCGAGGCGAGCTGAGCGCCATCCGCCAGGGCCAGCTCGTCCACCCCTTGCGTCGGCATGAAGGCGGTGGCTTGGCGATTGCCCAGGGTGATGGTGCCCGTCTTGTCGAGGAGGAGGACGTCAACGTCGCCAGCGGCCTCGACAGCCCGGCCAGACATGGCGATGACGTTCGCCTGGATCATCCGATCCATCCCCGCGATGCCTATGGCGGACAGCAAGGCTACGATGGTGGTCGGGATGAGGCAGACCAGCAATGCCACGAGGACCGTCACCGTCACAGGGCTGCCCTGCCCAACCGCTTGGACGCTGAAGAGCGAGAAAG
>JAERMM010000228.1 GCA_016844585.1 Chloroflexota bacterium
GCTGCAGCGGGCGATGTCCGAGCAGGTCAGTGTGAACTTCGAAGAACGCCACCCCTCGCTGGGAATCTGGCTCGAAATCCACGCGTACCCGGCGCTTGAGGGT
The DNA here is from genome assembly GCA_016844585.1 of Chloroflexota bacterium. Classification (GTDB taxonomy): domain Bacteria; phylum Chloroflexota; class UBA6077; order UBA6077; family SHYK01; genus JAERMM01. The sequence continues at coordinate 104 of JAERMM010000228.1, forward strand.
CTCTCGGTCTATATCCGAGACGTAACCGAACGCCACCGTGCGCAAGAGATGCTGCAGGAGCGGGAGGTACAGTTGCTTCATGCGCAGAAAATGGAGGCGATCGGGCAGCTCGCAGGAGGCATTGCCCACGACTTCAACAATCTTTTGACGGTCATCATCGGCTTCGGGAACCTGGTGTTGGAGCGGACGGACCTACCGATTGGAGCTCAAGCTCAACTGGGGGAGGTCGTGAAAGCTGGAGAGCGCGCGGCCGCGCTGACGAACCAGCTCCTCGCCTTCGGGCGCCGTCAGAACCTGCAGCCCCAGGTCCTTGACTTGAACGTCGTGCTGGCCGACATCGAGCAGCTACTTGCTCAGCTCGTCGGTGCGCCTATCGATCTGATCAAGAGGCCAGCATCTGATCTCGGAAGCGTGCAAGCCGATCCTGGTCAAATCGAGCAGGTCATCGTAAACCTCGTCGTTAACGCTCGCGACGCCATGCCAGACGGCGGCCAGCTAACGATCGAAACGACGAACGTCGAGCTAGATGCCTGGCTCGGTCACGTTGGTATGGCGGTTCCCGCCGGCTCGTACGTCCGCCTTTTGTTACGCGATACCGGCACCGGCATGGACCCAGAGACGCTGGCTCGCATATTCGAACCATTCTTCACCACCAAGGAGCCTGGAAAGGGAACGGGTCTCGGACTCGCGAGCGTGTACGGGATCGTTACTCAGAGCGGCGGGCACGTTCGGGTCGAGAGCAAACCCGGGGTGGGAACCGTCTTCGAGATCTACCTTCCACGTGTGGATGCCACGGTCCGCTCCGCGGGGCGACGGGACGCGACAGCGGCCGTCCCTCGGGGATCCGAGACGGTCTTGCTTGTCGAGGATGAGCCCATGGTGCGCAGTCTCGTAAGCGCGGTGCTTCACGCGCTGGGCTACGTGGTCTTGGAGGCAAGCGGCGGCTATCAAGCGTTGACGTTGCTCGCCAGCCACGGTCGGCCGATCGACCTGTTGGTCACGGACATCGTGATGCCACAGATGGACGGAAGGGAAGTGGCACGGCACGTAACCGAGCGGTACCCCGCGACGAAGGTGTTGTACCTGTCTGGGTATGCGTCGCCGGCTGCCGTGGAGGGTGCGCATTTTATGCAGAAGCCGTTCACCCCGCTCGCCATCGCGGCAAAGGTGCGCGCGGTGCTCGACAGCTCGTGACCGGCCGGCCAACCGTTTGGAGGCGGTCGATTTTCATTCTCGTCAACGACCGCGCGGTCTAGACTTACGCGTATCAGTAGGATGGTTGTTTAGGATCGAATGGTGCGCATCTGCTCGCTGCTCCCCTCCGCGACGGAGATCCTGTGCGCGCTCGGCCTGGGCGACCAGATTGTCGCGGTCAGCCACGAGTGCGACTATCCTCTTGAGATACTCGGCCTGCCCAAGATCACCAAGAGCCTGGTGGACCCATCCTCTCTGAGCAGCGCCGAAATCAATGCCTTGGTGACGGAGTCAATCGAGAGTGCCTTGCCCCTCTACCAGCTTGACGCCGAACTCTTGAGAATCCTGCGGCCGGAGTTGATCGTGACACAGGATCTCTGCCTGGTCTGCGCGGTCGAAGGGGGTCAGGTCCGTCAAGCCGCCTCCACGTGCAGCCCAGGAGCTCAGTTGATCTCGCTCCACATTGGCTCCGTCGATGATCTTTGGCAGGCGATCCAGACCTTGGGCGAAGCGACTTGTGTCCCCAACAGTGCCGGAGATCTCGTAACGAAGCTGAAGGTCCGGTTGGACCTTGTCCGCCGAGCCGTGGACGGCGCAAATCGGGCACGGGTGCTCTGCCTCGAATGGCTCGATCCTCCCTGGATCGCCGGCCACTGGATGCCACGGGCAGTCGAGATCGCGGGTGGACAGGCACTCCTTGCGGACGCCGACACGCCCTCGCGACGGGTGACCTGGGGCGAGATCGCCGCGGCCCGCCCTGACGCCGTCATCGTCATGCCCTGCGGCTTTGACGTCGAACGCACGCTCCGCGAGGTGCACGTGCTCAACGCGGTTCCCGAATTCGCGCAGCTTCCGGCGGTTCAGCAGGGGCACGTTCACGTTGTCGACGGATCCGCCTACTTCAATCGTGCTGGTCCGCGACTCGTCGACGGCATCGAGATCTTGGCGGGCTTGCTTCATCCCGACCTGGTCTCACGCACTGTCGATCGGCGGGTGGCCATCGAACTCGGCTCCAGCGGCGTGCCCATCTGATTGGACACCTCGAGCCCGTTCGGGTTGGTGTCAAGCAGGCCTGGGAATGAACACACTTTCCGCTCGCCAGATCTGGAACTCGGGCGCCTGGATACCCGCTTTCTCCAGTGCTGGAGCGAGCCGTTGCATGTGGAACGCATCCCACGCGTCTTGGGATTCCCAGACGCTGACCACGCGCCATCCGCTCTCGATCGGACCGGCTATACGAGCCAACGCGCCGGCGGGAGGATTTCCCGCAAGGTTCAAGTTGCGCTGCATTTGGGTGTCCTGCTCGGCGCTTCCACCAGGCAGGTCCCCCGTAACCACTATGGCCATGTCACCCTCCTTGTCTGCTTACCGCAGAGTACTCCCACCGCTCGGCTTCATCGAGGACTCTGACCGCGGACCAGCGGCCAGATACACGCTGAATCGCACGCGCCGGACACGTCCGCTACGTAGATCGCGCGTTTTGAGGATTCCTTGCCCCAATCAGCGCAGAGAATTGGGGACGGGTTCTGAACCACCAGTGCCTTCTGATGGCACCGGCTAGCGAGACCGGGTTGCAGGCGGAAGTCCGGCGAAGAGCTGGCGCAGGGGCAATCTGAACCCCGGTAATAGGGGCGATTCGATCACGTCGTCATCTACCCAGGTGCCGACCAGCTGGAGGCTGATCCCGTTACGCCGGTAACCCTCCACCTGGCGCTGCTGCCAGTCGGCGATCCAGTACTCCCGTACGCCACGGCGACCGTACAGCTTGAGCTTGGTCTCGCGGTCACGCTGCTGATTGGTCGCGCCGGGCGACAGCACTTCGATGACGAGATCCGGCGCTCCATGCAGCTTGCCGTCCGGTCGGAGAACCGACGCAAGTCGGGCGGTGCTCACCCACGCTATGTCCGGCACCACGTCGTCATCTTCAGCAAAGATCAGCCCCGGCGCGACGCTCGTCTCGCCCGCGCCAGTCTCATCGCTCCAGCGATCAAGGGCACTAGTGAATCGAGCGCACAGTCGCTGATGGAAGTAGTGCGGCTGACGCGACACGTACAACTCTCCATCGATTATCTCGTAGCGCTTCCCGTCGTCGGGAAGGACTTCGAGATCTCTCGACGTCCAGCGCAACGCCTGGGTCATTGCTTCCTCATCTCGCGCGATCTGCTAGCAGTGTACCACCCCGGATGGTCCTTTCTCAGTCCGGCAGAAACAATGGCCGCTCGACCGGTGAGGAAGCGGGAATCAACTGCGGCAACTCTCGTCGGTTTGAGGCGAAGCATTCGTGGTGGCTAGCCGCGCTTGCGCGACGAGGGGCGAGGCGCACATTCTCGGTACTATGCGCCCAGATTCAGAAGCCGCGCTGCGTTGCCTCCGAGGATCAGGTTCTTCTGAGTTGCATCGTTTGGCGGGCAGTTCGTCCGGGGACCACTCTTCCCGGACGGAATGACTCTGTCGCCTAGCGCGTGCGGCCTGCATTAGGCGATGCGAGATCCGGGCAAGAGCGATTCGAGGTCGAGTCGATAGCGCAGCTCGCGTAACTCGAAATCGTCGCATCGGACGACTTTGGTCGCGCCGTCTGGACGGAAGCCGGCCACCTCATAGAATCGGCGCGCTCGCTCGTTCGTTTCGAGCACCCACAGCGTCGCCTGGTCGTAGCCAAGCAGCCGCAAGTCATCCAGCGCTTGCTCAAAGAGGACGCGGCCAACCCCTTTCCCCGCCCAGTCGGTATCCAGGTAGATTGCCCCAACCTCGCCGATCTGCGGAGTTGCATCGTCATCACGACTCGGAAAGGTCGCGGCGAAGCCGACGATGCCGCGATCAGCCTCAGCGACCCAGACGCGCTGCTCGGGTTGGTGAGCGAGCGTACGCTGCCACAATTGTGTGCGCTGCTCAAGGTTGGCTGACAACCCGTCGAGATAACTATCGGGAAGCTGCCCGCGATACGCCCATTGCCACCCACGAACATGCACCTCGGCGATTGTTCGCGCGTCCGACTCCTGAGCTTGGCGAATCCGGACTCCGACCCGCTGAGCCTCAATGTGCCGGTTCATGAACGGGGAGAAGTGGCCGCCGTAGAGCGATTGCAGCCCGTCGAGTCGCCAATCATGTCCGGTGATTCGCCCCCGACACCATGCAGAGCACAGCGGCATTCCCACGGCTTCACGTCCGTTTCGTCGGCCTCGATCGTGGCGTAATCCGTCGTCAGCTCCTCGCCCGCGTCGATGGAGCGGCGCGCAGTCTGGGTTACCGCATCAGCCATCCAGACATTGGGATCGCACGAGTGATTGATGAAGTCGCCCCGGTCATCGCGGTCCCGGTCGTAGGCGCCGACCGGGTGGCCGAGATACACGCCTTCGCCGATGGCGACCGTGCTTCGTGGTGCGACCTTCCCTACCTCGATTTCCGCGGTCGTGCAGACGACTCCACTCCAGATGACAACCGGCTCGCCCGCCGCGATTGGAGCGACCGCGTACATCCCCCTTCCCTGGATCGGAGACGGACGGATCTCAGTCCGAGGATCCAACCATCCAGAGCGGGCAATTTCCTCAGGGTTGTGGC
>JAERMM010000037.1 GCA_016844585.1 Chloroflexota bacterium
GGTCCACTCGGTTTCGCCGGGGAACTTCCCGTAGGTCAGCATCCCGTAATCTGTCTCTCGCGCGTGGACCTCCGGCGGGACGGGGCGGTTCAACTGCCGATGGGCGAAGGACGGATGGACGATGTCGGGAAGCTGATCCGCTCTATTGAAGTAGTTGCAGGGGGAGTGTGGCTCGCGGTTGCGTGCACGATTCCATCGCCGTCGAACTCAGGATACCTCGGGAAGGGCGGTGGCTCGCCCTCGCCAAGAAACGCAAAGATGAGTCCGACGTACTCCTCAACCGGATAACCGCGGATCTTGATGCGCTGGCAGAACGGCTCCGGCTCGGCGGGTTGTTCGATGCATTGTCCGGAACTGTCGTACTTCCATCCATGATAGAAGCACCGAAGTTCGTCGACCTCAACCCATCCGGTAGAGAGTTGAGTACCGCGGATAGTAGCGCCGCGGCTCTCATAGTCGATCCACTCCGCTCGAACCCCGGCGTCAGTGGTTGTCATCCCGTCCATCCAACGGTGGCGGTGGGCGCTCACGAGTAGTCGCAAGCCCCAGCCGCGACCTCAGTTCCAGTAGGCGAATCCGAGCCCAACCCCAGTGCCAGCAGGCGAACGATAGGCGGGGACGTAGTCCACGGTTGTCATCTTCAGTGGCTCCAGAGCGCCGGCGGCGATGACCCAATTGAGGATCTCGGACGTGCCGCCCACCAGACGGTCAGGCGGAATAGTGCGGAGCGTTCGGGAGTCTTTCTCTTGCATCGCCTGCAGAACCGACCGGTCGAACTCTTCCTCAAGCAACTGGTGACTAAGTCCTCCGGAGGCCATGAGAGCCACGCGCGCATCTGAGTCCCAGGCTTCGATAGCCTCCCGGATCGCGTTGCCCAGCGCGTAGCAGCGCCAGGAAGTTGGCTGATTCGGCGGGAAGTAGGTATTGACCATGACGGGCAGCAACGCGAGCGCGGCCAGGTTTGGGACCGTCTGGCACACGTGGGTGAATGCGTGTCCAAGGCCGATTTCTGGTTTCAGGCGATTGCAATGCGCCACGTCGAAGTCGGCAGAAGCCAGATCCCTGATGAGGTGTTCGGCCAACTCGGGCGCGCCCCGATATTGCCTCGGCTCCGGGGGCGATGGCGCTTCGGAGTCGGCTGCGCGTCCAGTCCGCTCCCGGTCCTGGCGCCCGGTGCCGGTGGCCATCGATGCTCCGCGGTAGATGCAGAACATCGGCATGTAGTCGTCCAGAAAGTGCTCATGCTGGTCATCTCCCATGATGACGACAATGTCAGGAGCGGCCTCCGCAACCCTTTCATTCAAGGTGGCCAGCGCCTGCTGTCCTGCTAGATACCGCTCTTCCATGCGCTCCGGCGTGATCTCCTGATCCATCCCCGGTCGTACCCGCTTGAGCGTGTCGTCGTAGTCAAACGTCCGGCGGTGCTTGTCAAATTCGGCAAAGATCGGCCACTTTGCGGCCGGCTCGAAGGTCACTGCCGCATGGGATGCCCCAAGACCGAGAACGATCTTTGCCATGACAGATCCCCCATGAACTGCCGCCATTGTATGATCCGGTCGCTGGTGATTCCAGTCGATGTACAAACGGACGACTGGGCGCTCAGCTGGCGGCAGTTTCGCACGTCCGGAATATATTTTCGACAGCAAGGGCCGAGTTGGAGGGTCAGAATGCAGTTTGGCCTATTTTCGCCTAGCGATAGGAACAGCCCGGTCACGTCGGTGTGCTACGACGAAAACCTTGCCGAGGCCATAGAGGCGGACCGCGTCGGGTACCAGGAAGCCTGGTTCGCGGAGCACACCGGACGACCGAATTTCTAACGAGCGACCAGATGCCTGCCCAGACCGGCGGATTCGTTCAGCGCGTATCACTCCCGGCGAGCCAGGGTCCTCCCTGCACACCAAAGCATGTGGGCCGCTCTGCCCGAGCTTGATGCCTCGGATCCGACCGTGACCGACCTAGATCCGGCAGAGCTTCCAGCTTGGACGAAAGCAAGCACGAAGCTCCAAGGAGGCAAGCTCGCAGGTCAGAGATTTGTGCCGCTGTAGCCGCGTGCGGACAGCTTTCCCGACTGGGCCGCCAACTCCTTCCATTCTGTTGGCGGCGTCCCCGTCGGTCGGTCGATGGCCAACTACGGGGCGGTCTACATGGAAGATCGGGTGCTTTCCCATGAACAGGCGATCGAAGCACCTGGTGGGGGATCAGCATAGTGTTTCAAAAGTGGGCCATGAGCTCCCTGCGAAGGTTTTGAAAGGGGTAAAAATGCCCGACAAGGTTACCATCGCATCTCTTCACGAGATGAAGCGCCAGCATCAGAAGATCGTCGCCGCGGTCGTGTACGAGACTCAAATGGCGAAGATCATGGACCGAGCCGGGGCAGACGTACTGTCAGTGGGCGATAGCCTCGGCCGCGCGTTCTTGGGGCATGAAAACGAGGACGATTTCACAGTTGACGAAATGATTCCGTTTTGTCGTGCTGTCTGCTGAGCAACGAAGCGGGCGCTCGTGAACTGCGATCTGGGTCAGCAACGTGCTGGTGGGCTATCAAGCGGACCTCCTGGACCGCGACGGGGATGCTCCCAGTGCGGCAAGGTCTTCTTTCCAAACGGCTGAGCAGGCGTTCGGAAAGACCCGCGCCAACACCTGGTGAGCCGGCGGCGGTCGGCGACTATTGCCGGTCCCAATCCAGCGCGTCCTATCGGTATGAGCAAGCAATGAAAGAAGGCGGGAGTAAGGAGATGGCGCAGAAGACGACCAGTTCGGTGTCAGCGTTCGTCGAAGAGGTGACTGGCATTTTTTCCCAGTACTGGGGCGGTCACTACGAGGTAGTGCAGACGTTCTTCAGCCGGAAACCGGCGCAAGAGGACCTTGTCAACTGGCTGGAATGGCAAGCGCACAAGGAGATCCAGAGCATCCCGCGTCAGGCCAAATCCATCCTCGAGATGTATGAGAACCTGGATGAGGAAGTCGAGCGCGGCGAGATGCGGCACGAAGCTTATGAGATGGCCGACGAGATCCTCCACTATTGCGTCTTGACCGACATCCTGGAGATGATTACCGGTCGGCGCCGCCCGGCTCGAGAATTCGTCGGAAGCACGAGTCGGGAGTCCGTAGCTCTGCGCGAGGTGCGACGACAGGGCGGGCGAGGAAGGCTGGCAGACCTCGTGGGTTCGTTTGGCGGGCCGGGCGGCGGCACCGCGTTTTCAGCCGCCGGCATGCTCATCGATGGCGGACCAGTCGAGCGGCAACTCGCGGCCGCATTCAAGATCATCCATGATCAAGAATTGCATCACTACCAGTCAGCGCGTTTCGCCTTCGACCAGAACGTGGGGCAGGCCGACTCGTCGGAGCTGCCGGGAGCCCTCGAGTTCGCTCGAAATCTGGCCCGCGCCCATTTCCTCGAGCGAAACGCCCTGTTTAGCTACCCGCTCTCGCCAGAGCGGATCGCGGAGATTGACGCCGGCCTAGTCGCACGTTTCGACCCGCATTAGCGGACGACGGGGCAAATCCCTCTCGCCGTGGCTCTAGCGTGCCCGGCCCGGTATGAACACAGTCTCTCCAGTCGGCTGTCTGCTCGATCATCGAACCCGGTCCCCTCCTGCGCGCTTGCTCGATGGTACCTGCGCTCGTTCCGGTCGTCAAAACCCGATGGGGTCATCACAACCTGCCGTGGTGACCCAGATCGATCACGAGCGGTTCTTGATGCGGTCCGGCGGGGCTGGTGATCCCCGGCAACCTCGACGTGGCACCTAATCTCCGCGACTGGGAGTTGGCCGAGTGAGCCAGCGGAATCATCGGGACCGCATGCGCGGACACCTCTGGACGGTGAGCGTCCGCCACGATAGCATCAAGCCGGCCAGATTTACTCGTGAGGGAGTGGGAGTGTGATTGAATCCAGTAAGAGGCTCATCGGGCGACGCAAGGCACTTCGAGGGCTGCTCGGGGCGGCGAGCGGTCTTGCTGGGGGCCTATTGTGGGTTGGCGGCCGCCGCGCCGGCGCTCAGTCGGAGCCGCTGAGCGCGTCCGGCGGCGGAGTCAATGTGAAGAACATGCCAGGTGTCGACGGCGGGCCACCGGTGCCGATGCGCGAATCATTCAGCTTCGACGGCCACTATGCGCAGTGCATCGTGGAAGACAATTCGGCCGCCTTCGTGATGGACACCTTCTCAATGGGCGCGGTGACCATCCTGCCGCACACATTCTTCATGGCGATGTACGCCAACAGCCTGAGCCTGCTGAGCATCACCAAGCGGGACGATAAGCTCGTGGCGACGCTGGTTGGCAGCCTGGATTGCGCGACCGAGGCTGGTACTGGTACCACGACTGTTGGATCTCGGACCGCCACCGAGCCAGCCAACTTTCAGATTGAGGCCGTGGACGCGGGAGACGACCCGGGGACCATTGGTGACAGCTTTGACTTCACTGTGTTCTTCGACCCGCGCCAGGCGCCTATAAACCATGCGATCTTTGGGCCAAAATTCACATTTACCGGTGATCTCGTGGCAGGCAAGATTACCATCGCGCCGCCTGTTGTGCGCTCACTGCCCGCCTAGCTCTCCAGTCTCGATCGGAAGCCGATCCAAGCGAGCCCTGGTCGATGGCGCGCCCTGTTTGACGAGTCCGCGCCGAATGAGATAGCCTTCCCCCCCGTCGTGTTAAGGAGGATGTTATGGCAGGCGCGCTTTTTCAGCTCCAGTTCATGGCCGTTCCTTTAGCTCGCTTGGGGACGGCTTCCAGAATCTAATCCCAGTCGACAACGGAGGTTGAGAGGATGGCATTGCTTTCGGATGCCGCGGTCCGCCAGCGCGAGCGATTTGCAGGTGGCCTGCTCTGCACCGTGCTCGCGGTCCAGGGGTTCCATGAATTCGAGCATATCGTTCAGGTGGTCCAGCGTTTTGCCCTCGGGATCCCCAACGGCAGCGGCGTGCTGGGCAGCGTAGCAGACATCGAGCCCGTGCATCTGATTTATAACGTCGCGGTTCTTGCGTTGCTGGTCGAGGCGTATCTCCTGCTCGGGTTTCACCAGGAAGGTTCCAGGCGGCGCGGCGCGGCCGCGTTCTGGCTGATGACGGCTGCGCTGTTCTGGCAGAGCTGGCATTCGGTCGAGCACGTTGCAAAGATCGTCGAGTACCTCGCTCTGGGCTTTCAGAACGGCACAGGTGGAGTCCTGGGTGCTGGCCCAGGCGGGTTAGTGCCCCTCTTCAACATCCCGTGGCTGCATTTCTGGTACAACACGGTGCTCTACGCGCTCATCCTCCCGGCTGCCTTTGCATGCCGTCTACCCCTCCTCGTGTCGCGCGAGGTGCGTTCTGCCCTTTCGACGAGAACCGCCTGAGTTAGCTGGCGGCTGCGCTCACGTCAGATTCCATTCGTGAGCGTTCCACGTCTGGTTCGCGCTGGAGAAGGCCGCGCCCACGTTTTCCAAACGGTTGCCGATAAGAAACACCGTCGTGTCAGCGGTCAGCCCCATCGCGATGAGCCGATCGGTCATCAAATGGATGATGTCCCCCAGGATAGCTGTGCGCTGGGTCAGGGGGATAGTGACGAACAGTCGCTCGACGAGGCCATCAAACTCCGCGTTCTGGTAGCGAGAGCGGTTGCTTCCACGGAAGTTGGTTGTCGGAACCGGTGCCTGATTGCTGTGATAGGTGCGCAGGCGGGCGATGTCGTTGGGCGCCCGCGTTACCACGAATGCAGGAAACGTGGCGAGGTACTCGCTGTCCCGCTGGCGTTGTTCGGAGATCACGACGGGTTCGACGTCGAGGCCGAGTCGTTGCCAGAAATCCGCGACGGCGAACATCGCCTTCTGCTGGCTGTCAGTGGGGAATCCGCGGATCTGCACGCCGAGCTTGCGTCCGCCACTGTCACGAAGTGCGCCATCCCCCCCGGCGGCGTAGCCCAACTCGCTGAGCAGTGTGGTCGCTGCGCGTGGATCGAAGTCGTAGCGAACGATTCGGCTCGCGATAGCCGGGTACATCCGGTCTTCTGGATTGAGGAACCCGTGGAGGGCGGGCGCCAGGCCATACTGAAGGGATTCAGCCATTTGATCGCGGTCGATCGCATGCATCAAAGCTCGGCGAAACCGTACGTCGCCCACGATCGGGGGGTCAGGGTCCAGGAATTGTGGGAAGACCGTCAGCCAGTTTCCCGAAGGACCAAAGACGACGCGGCCCTCACGCCATTGGTCGCGCACCTGCAGGGCTAGCTCAGTCGAGATGCCTCGCCCAAGGGTGGCCTCCACTGCCCCGGCCAGCACGTTCGCGATGAGCGCGTTCTGATCTGGAATGAAGCGCACCTCGATCTCGTCGATCTTCGGCCGCCCGAGCACGTAGCTGTCGTTCGCCGAAAGGCTCACCGAGCTTCCCCTCGCGAAGGCCCGCTCGCGATACGGCCCACTCCCGATGAAGTCCTCGCTCCAGAAGGGCAAGTCTCGAAACCCGTCCCGGTTGGTCAGCAGCGGCGACTCGAGGAGGTGCCTCGGCATGGGGAGAGCGAGGTCGCGGGAGAACATCGAGTCGGCGTCGATGAAAGGCGCGCTCCATTTGAGGGTGAACGTCCGGCTGTCGACGGCCTCCAGGCTGGCAATAGACTCGAACGCCACGTGCTGGAAGATAGCGAGATCCCGGTCCTGTGCAACCTGCGCCGTAAAGACGAGGTCGTGGGCTGTGAAGGGCTGCCCATCGTGCCACACAGCGCCCTGGCGGATGGTCCAGGTGGTTTCCATGCGGCCATCTGGGAACAGCTTCCAAAGACCGTTCTCGAGGCTTGGGACGTTCTCCGCGAGCTGAGGCACCAGACGCCCCTGGCCATCCTTGATCGTCAGGCCAGAGCTGAGCAGCTGTTCCAGAGCGTCGGCTCCGGAGGCAGTGGTCTGGGGATTGATCCTGATGAACATAACGTCGGCGACGCCCAGGATGGCCGCGATGAGCCGTTTCGGCTCCGAGGCGACTGCCTTTGCTGCGACTCCCGGCTGCACGACACCCTCCTGCGCTGCCGCCGGCGTACAAGCCGTGGCCGAGACCACGGCGATCAGCAGCGCACGACCGAACCAAGTGCGAGCAGCCATTCTTCACCTGCCTCTCGTAACCGTAAGAGACCCCGGAACGTCACCTTTACAGCAGATTCTGTGTTGCTTTGCTCCGGTGAATGACAAGCGTCCTTTATCGGCCGGACTCCCGGCCGCCTGGAGTTAACCAATGGTGGCCCGCTGCGTGAACTCTGTCAAGCAGCCCACGCTGGACGACAGACGTTCCGTGCGTTACGATCAGGACGGTTCGTCTCGCAAGCACTGGCCGCGTTGGGTTCAGGACCCAGTCGGCCCGACAGTCGGAGGTTTCGAGGATGTTTCCGTCGATCGCTTTGGGACACGCGTTCCGTTCGATGGCGCTCATTTCCCTGGTCGCCTCAACGGCGGCGGTGGTTCCCCTTGCTAACGTTTCGGCCGGCGATCCGCCGCCGAAGCGCGTGATCACCGACCCCAACCCTGGATTCAGCGGAGTTTGGGTGGACACGGTGAACGACGAGATCGTCGTGAGCGATGACGCCCACCACAGTGTGGTGACTTACGCCCGCACGGCGTCGGGGCCAACGGCGCCGCTTCGCCAGATTATCGGGGAGTCGACGCGCATCGACTTCCCAACCACGGCGGTCGTCGACACGGTCAACGGCGAGGTCTGGACTACGATGAACGACACCGCGGAGCGCGCAGTCGCATTTCCGCGAACGGCGAATGGAAACGTGCAGCCCGCTCGGATTATCGACTTTACGGTCCTCACGCCAGGCCAGTTTCCTAGCAACCGCTCCTGGGGTCTGGCGATAGACCCGGTCAACGACGAGGTGGCTGCGATGTTCCAGCGCAACCCGGGCGGCGCCGCGCGCATCCTCGGAGGGATCGGGGTTTTCGATCGCACCTCCGGGAACGTGAAGCGACGCATCCTCGGGCTCGGGAGCGAGGATACGTTCGCCGACCCGCACGGCATCTTCATCGATGCGATGGGTAACGAGATCTTCGGTACCACCGAGGGCTTGCGGCGGGGCCTCGCGCCTACGGACCCATCCATCGTCGTCTTCGACAGGATGGCGGACGGGAACGTGCAGCCGCTGCGCCAGGTGAAAGGTTCACGCACTGGGCTAAGCATTCCGAAGCAGATTCATGTCGACACGGTGAATGGCCATATGGCGGTTGCCAACGGGGGCAATCATTCGATCACCATCTTTGACAGCAAAGCAACCGGCAACGTGGCGCCGCTGCGAACCATCGCCGGGCCTCGAACGGGCCTCAAGGACCCGACGGGCGTTTTCATCGACGCCAAGAACAATGAGATCGTTGTGACCAACTGGGGCAACCACAGCATCACGGTGTTTGCTCGGAACGCGGACGGCAACGTGGCGCCGCTGCGCACCCTTACCTCTTCGTTCGGTGGCCCCCAGGTTGGTTTCGGCAACCCGGCCTCTCTTGGCCTCGACATCGCCAACCAGGAGTTCGTCATCACCAACTGCGTAAGCCACCCGCGCATCGCGACGTTCGACCTCTTTGCCGATGGCCAGGTCCCACCCAAGCGGGTGCTCTACGGGCCGAAAACGCGGATCGGCCGAACGGCGCACGGAATCTGGCTCGATCCAACGCACGGCGAGATCGCCTACGTCAATGAGCCGGAAGACTCCATACTCATCTTCGACAGGCTTGCCGAAGGTGATACGCCACCGATCCGTGTCATTCAGGGGCCTGATACCGGGCTGTATCGGCTCAACGGGGGCATCATGGTGGACGTGGTAAACGACGAGATCGTCGTGGTTGCTGGCGCCGCCCCGGGAGCCCGCCGGACGTCGATTGCCGTATTCGACCGGCTGGCCGAAGGGAACGCCACGCCGAAGCGGATGTTCACCAGCCCGGATTTCACGGGCTCGCCGGTGGGTATCTGGTCCGACCCGGTTTACAACGAGATCTACACCGCCGGCGGTGATGAGATCTTCGTATTCGACCGTCTGGCCGAGGGATCGGTCAGCCCGAAGCGAATCATCCTCGAGGATGGCACCGGTGGCGGCAGCTTTCAGCAGGTAGTGGTCGACGTGGTGAACGACGAGATCGTCGTCGCCAACAATGGACAGCGGGGTTCGGACCCGCCGCTGCTCGGGGCCGTCGTGGTGTACGATCGCCTGGCTGAGGGGGTGGCGACCCCGAAGCGCTTCATTCAGGACGCAGGCGTGAGCGGCGTTCAGTTCCCACGCGCGGTGTGGGTGGACCTCGTCAACGACGAGATCGGTGAGGCGGACTCTAAGCAGAATGACGTCAAAGTCTTCCCGCGGGTCTGGTAGCACGAGTGGCGCTGAGGCGTTCCTTCCGCCGCGTCGCCCTGCTTGCGCTCCTTCTCGGAACGATGGCCGCTTGCGGAACCCCGCCTGCCCGTGAGGACAGGTCGGACGCTCCGTCGCGCACCCGGCCAGACGCCGTCGCCGAGGCACGACCGCGATCACGCCCAGACGTTCCCGAGAGTTGGGCGCCGGGCAAGCGGATCGTGATGCACGTGACACCATCTCTCGACCAGAGCTACGCCGTCGCGTGTGATACGCCGGCGCCTGCGCTAACCTACGCTGCCCGGGGGCACAACCTGACGGTGGTCATCGACGAGGGCGCTGTCACCGCCTTCCGTCGGGATGCCAGCGGGACCACGCCACTGGACCGGCTCGACCTGCTGGAGGATGACTTCGACGAGCTGGGCACGGTGCTGGGCCTGCCCCGGGCCGAGCTGCCAAAGAACTTCGGTGCGCTGTACCGGACGTTCGCAACCCGAGGCATCCGGCTGGTCGCGAACGAGGATGCCGTTCGCGCGGCCAACATTCGGCCAGAGGAGCTGGATCCCGCTGTGCAGGTCGTGACCGGTGAAGAGGTCCGCAAGCTGCTCAGCGACCTCGACGCCTTCCTCCCGTACGACGACATCGGGCCCATGCACCCTATCTTCTCGCACCGTCCACACTAGCACGCAGCAATCCGAGTTTTCGTCCCTGCACCCTTGGTCGCCTGCCGAACGCTTGCGCGTCGTCACAGGTCGCGGTCCCAGAGGTAGGCGTTGCGCGCGAGGCCTCGCGCTTGTGTCGTTCCGGGATAGTCTTCTGCCAGGGCCCGCACCCCCTTGATTACGGACGCCATCTGCACACGGAAGTACGTTGGCAGAACCGGCAGGTCAGCCGCCAGGGTTTCGCCAATCTCCCTGAGGATGGCGCCTTGCTCCGGTTGATCCAGTGTGCCGGAGAGCCTGTCGATGAGCCTGTCCATCGCAGGGTTGCTATAGCTCGTCGGGTTGCTCCCCACGTAGCCGCTCTCCGGAGTAGGGCGCCTCCGAGAGTCGAAATTGGCGACGATATTGTCGCCCGCCTCACGGGATTGCATCTCGAACGCTGAGAACTTGGCGCGGTACTCTCTGTCCTGCTGACGCGCGGGCGGAACGACCTCCTCGGTCACCTCGATCCCCAACGCTCGCCAGAATTGCGCGATCACGGACAGCTCCTTGGCGTCGATCGGGGGGGCGCGCAGGGCAAGCTGCACAGGGTCGCCGACCGCGTTGACGAGACGTCCGACTGAAGAACTCCAGCCGGCGTCCGCGAGCTCTCGCGACGCAAGCGACTGATCGTGCCTGTAGCGTGCGAAGGGTTTGCCGACCGCGGGCGCACGTGGGTCGCCCTGAGGCATGAACGAATCCGCCTCGTTGTCGGAGATTCCGGGGAGAGCGAAGGCGCGAACAGCGTCCAGGTCGATAGCGGCATAGAGGCCTCGCCGCACGCGCACGTCCTGACCAATCTCAAGGGGCCGACTCCACTCCAGGTTGAGCTGCGCCAGGAGATAGCGCCAGTTCTCCTGTCGCTGCACCACGATGCCTCCACCGGTCTGCTGCCACTCGTCGCGTAGACGCAGCACGAGTTCAGTGGGAAGCGTTTTCTCCGGCGCGATGTCGACTGCGCGCGATTGCAGATTCGCGAACAGGGTGTTCGTATCGGGGATCGTGCGAATGACGACGCGATCGACCTTCGGCCGGCCCAGGAAATAGTCGTCGAACCGCTCAAAGACTTGCATCTCTCCCATGCCCCAGTCCACGAGGCGGAAGGGACCGAGGTGCACATACTCGGAAGTGAAGTACGCCAGGTTCTGGAAGCCAGCCGCGTCGCCCGCGCGGTAAACGTCCTCCAGCAGATGTTTCGGGTACGGCCACAGCTCCGCGAGCGGCATGTCGAGCGGCTTGAAGTACGTCGTCTGCCACGTGATGACCGCTGTGAGCGGATCTGGCGCATCCACCCGCTCGACGAATCGATAAGAGGTACCACTCTCGGCGGCTGGCGCGTTCGGATCGCGCCGAACGGCGGCGCTGAACACAATGTCTTCGGCGGTGAAAGGTGTGCCGTCATGCCATTTGACGTTGGGACGCAGCTTCCACGTCGTCTGCATCCGCCCGTCAGGCAGGAGCACGATAGTCTGATCGCTGAACGAGGGCAACTGGGCCGCCAGGCGCGGCTCGAGGCCTCCTTTGACGCCGTTCGTCACGAGACCGTTGGAGTGGATCTCGCTGAGTGAAGCAAGCCCTCCGCCCGGATACTCGAAGCTGCCGTAGGACTTGACGCCGTTCAACGCTCCGATGGTGATGGTCTTGGGTAGGCCCACCGCCTCAGGCCTCCCCGAGGCAGGCGCCGAGTCTTTCGGCAGCGGCGCAGCGCAGCCGACGATGCTCAACAGCACGAGCCAGCCGACGTTCAGCTTGGGCCTCATGTGGGCAACCTCCATGCGGGTTTTCGGGCCAGATCATACTCTTCATCGCACAACAGGCGGAGCGACCCGACGGACGGTAGTTGACACTTGATCCCGCTCAGTGAAGCGCGTATTGTTGGCCATCTGAACCGAAGCAGGGGGAACGTGACGAATGGCAGTTGCAACGAAGGCGCGAGTCGCCTACACGGACTTGCGGGGCTACCTGCAGGTACTGGAGGCAGCAGGACTCCTCAAGCGCGTCCAGGCTGAGGTTGACCTGAAATACGAGATCGGCGCGATCTGCGGGCTTGCCATCGACCGGAAGCAGCCGGGCCTCTTCTTTGAGAACGTGAAAGGGTACCCTGGGCTGCCGGTGGTGGCCAACATCATGTACTCAGTGGAGCAGTTGGCCATTGCCTTCAACACGGAACCCGAACCGGAGAAGATCCAGGCCGTGCTGGTGGAGGGACTGAAGAATCGCATCCCATCGGTGATGCTGGAGAGCGGGCCCTGCAAGGAAGAGAAACGGTTTGGGGACGAGGTGGACGTCTTCGAGATCCCGACGCCGTGGTGGCACGAGCTTGACGGGGGACAATACATCGGGACGCAGGCAGGATGCATTACGAGACATCCGGACAGCGGCATCCTGAACTGTGGCACCTACAAGTCAATGATCGTCAACAAGAACACGCTCACGATGACCCCTGGCGCCAATCGCCCGCGCCACATCTCGGCGTATCACGACAAGGGTCGGCCGGCGCCAATTGTGCTGGCTCTGGGCATGGATCCGCTGCTAACGCTGGCATCGGGTACGTCCGTGCCGGCGGACGAGAACGGCTACATGGAGTTCGAGGCGGCCGGCGCCTGGCGCGGCAGTCCCACCGAGCTGGTGATGGCGGAGACCTGCGACCTGCCGGTCCCTGCACACGCCGAGTACGTAATCGAGGGCGAGATCGATCCCACGATCCGAATCGTTGAGGGGCCTCACGGGGAATCGACCGGCTTCTATGGCGGGCACGGCCAGGGCTACCAGATCAACGTCAAATGCGTGACCCATCGGAAAAACCCGATCAGCTACGGCCTGATCTGCAGAGCGTTCGAAGACTATCCTCGCTGGCTGTTCCGATCCAGCTCCTTCATGTACGAGCTGATCGAGAAGACAGGCCTCGACTGTGTGAAGGAGGTCTACTTCCCCGAGTTCGTTGGCTGGGGCTGGGGCTTTGGCATCGTCCGCGCGGATGTGAAGACGCCCAAGGAGGTCCAGCGGATCATCGAGGCGTCCTGGGAGCTTCAGCCGCAGCGATGGATGATCGTCGTGGACGAGGACTGCGACGTCCTGGACATGAACGAGGTCTTGTGGCGAATGATCTGCTGTGTCGAACCAGGACGCGATTTGTATAAGGGGCCAATCAAGCCCTTCGACAACGCCGATGGAACGCAGCTCGACAAGCCCGTCACAACGCAGGCCCTGGGGTTCGACGCCACGTTCCACTCCAAGGGGCTTAAGTTCGCGCCGATGAACAAGCTGAGTCGCGAGCTCCGGACGCAGGTCAACGCCCGCTGGAGCGAGTTGGGTCTGTCCGTGTAGCGTGCTTCAAACCAGTTCCAGGGAGGGAGAGGTGAGGCGGCCCAGATACGCGGCTACACTGCTGGCCCTCGTCGCGATAAGCATGGCAGGCTGCGCGCCGCTTGGTCCCGCGGCTTCACCACCGAGGAGCCCGGACTCGTCCGCGGTCACCCCGGCGATCGACCGAACGCTTGTCGCTGCCGTGCGAACCGAGCCATTCAGCCTTTCGGCAAGGGCGGTCAACCGGCAGTCGCTCTCCGGGCTCGACATGATGCAGCGCCTCTCAAATGCAGAGCTTGT
>JAERMM010000038.1 GCA_016844585.1 Chloroflexota bacterium
ATGAGGAGCCGGAGGTGGCGCGCGAGCTGGCTCGCTCGTTCGCTCGAAAGGGCGTCATCTGCCAGGCCGGCGCCGCCGTGGAGCGCATCGAGCGCGCATCTGTCCCTCTCCCATCGCGGCTAGGTGAGGGCACCTCTTCGGACGCCGGCCTCAGTGTGGTCGCGACTGTTGACGGAAGCGAAGCAGCATTCCCAGTTGATACGGTGCTGATGGCGGTGGGGCGTCGCCCGAATGTAGGCGGGCTGAACCTCGAAGCCGCCGGCGTTGTGGCCGAGCCACGGTTCATCTCCACGGACGCGAACATGCGGACGAACGTGCCAAATATTTTCGCCGTGGGCGACGTTACCGGGCGGTTCCTGCTCGCCCACGTCGCCTCCCATCAAGGCATCGTGGCCGCGGAGACCATCGCCGGTCACGGCGACCAGCATCGCTTCGACGAGCGCATCATCCCGGGCGCCATCTTTACCCACCCGGAAATCGCCAGCGTCGGTCTGCGTGAGCGGCAGGCCGACGAGCTGGGCATCCCGACGACAATCGGTCGTTTCCCGTTTGCAGCGATCGGCAGACCGTTGGCGAGCGGTGAGAGCGGCGGGTTCGTCAAATTGATCGCGCATGCCGAAACGCGCGTGCTGCTGGGCGCTCACATCGTGGGGCCCAGCGCCGGCGACCTCATCGCAGAGGCAGCGCTCGCGATGCGGCTGAATGCAACGATTGACGACCTGGCAGCGACGATCCATGTGCACCCGACGTTCAGCGAGGCCATGCTGGAGGCGGCCTGGGCTACGCTCGGCACACCCGTCCACATTCCACGTTCGCGCCCGAGGCGGGCGGCAGGTGACTGACCTGGCTGGGGAACGGCCCCCCATAACCTTGCAAGGTGGGATAACTCGCTCCCCCGTCGAGGGAGACGGCTGGGGAGGGGGTGTGTTGTCCTTGCCCTCCCGCTGGCTGGGCCGACTCCGGTATGACGATGCGCACTCGTTGCAGATACGAGTACGCGACGCGATCATAGGGGGTGGAAGCAATCGCGAGTTGCTGCTCTTGGAGCACGAGCCCGTCATAACCTACGGCCGCCGAGGGGAGCTCGGCGACGTGCTGGTGTCTCCCACCGAGCTGGCCAAGCTCGGTATCTCGCTGCGCGCAGCGGAGCGCGGCGGTCGCGCAACCTATCATGCTCCGGGCCAGCTTGTTGGCTACCCGATTGTTCGCCTCAGGACCCTCGCGCCAAGCGTGCCAGCCTACGTGTGGGGGCTCGAGGATGCCCTAATCGGCACTGCCGCGCGGCTGGGCGTCGTGTCCGGACGGCGGGAGGGGCTGCACGGGGTCTGGGTTGGCAATGCGAAGCTGACGTCGATCGGCATAGCGATCACCCACGGCGTCTGCTGGCATGGGTTCGCCCTCAACGTGGATCCAGACTTGAGCCGCTTCGATCTGATCCGCCCGTGTGGGCTGGAGGCGCCCACGACGTCGATCGCGGCGCTGGTTGGCCACGCGCCACCAGTGGAAGACGTCGCTACCCTGGTAGCCGAGGAAATTGCCCGCGTGTTCCCTCTTCCCAGGTGAGGGTTGCCGTTGGCGGTCATCCGCGTCCTCTACAGTGGCAGCGCGAGATGGGGTCATGACCATTCACTTCGGGTCCGGTCGGGAGCCAGTTTGTCCCCCGCCGCCCGCCGGAGTCGGCGACTGGGCTCGAAGGGCAACGTAGATCCCTGCCATGATGACGGCGCCGCCGAGAATGGCCGTCTGTTTGGGCGGCTCGCCAAGTAGCAGCGCGGCGAGGACGGTTGTTACGACAGGCTCACCGAGCACGGCGACGCCGACGACCGCGACGGGTACGTAGCGCAATGTCCAGTTGAAAACGGTGTGGCCGCCAAGCGTCGGGACGAGGACGAGTGCGGTCCACAGAGCGAACTCCTTCCCGTCGAATTCTGTCAGCGATGCGCCGGAGGCGCTTGCAGCGGCCATCAGCGCGATGGAGGCCGCTCCGTAAACCAACCCGGTGTAGGCTGCCAGCCCCAGCCCAGGGCGGACACTGCGACCGATCACCAGGTAGCCGGCGAACGTCGCCGAGGCGCCCAGCGCCATAGCGTCACCGGCGAGGGCGCGCGCTCCCTCTCCGAGATCCCCGGCGCCGATGATCGCGCTCCCGGCCAGTGTCAGCCCAATGCCCGCCCACACGCCTAGCCCGGTCCGCTCGCGGAGGAATGCACGGGCGGCGAGCGCTACCAGCACGGGATGGGTGTCCGCCAGCAGAACGGCGCTGGCCACCGACGTCCAGAAGAGCGACGTCGTCCACAGCGCGAGGTGCAGCCCGAGCAGCAGGCCCGAAGCGCCAATCAGGAGAAGCCGTCTACGGTCAATCGAGCGGAGGTCCTGCCGCTGCCAGATCAGCGCGATAGCGAGCAGGATGAGCGCGGCCAGCAACAGGCGGTTCGCAGCGGTCACGAGCGGGGGTGAGGCAGTCAGGCGGATGAGGATTCCCGAGGTGGAGATCGCTACCACTGCAAGAGGCAGACCCATCCATCGGGCAAGCGGCGCCGGAGACAGGTTGACAGGTTTCACGCGTCAGGTGTCACAGGTGTCCTGCTGTCACACACCCTCTTTTCCGCGATGGCCGCGCACAGTGGTTGGCAGGTCCCCTGAGGCCGAGCCGTGGATCAGGGCACAGGTAATGACCGCCCCAGCGCCATCTGCACAAGGTCCTCCAGCGCGGCACGCGCCCGTGGAACATCCGCCGGTTCGTAGACGCTTGCTGCAAGGTCGTCGAACTCATCCGCGTCAAGCACGGTATGCCGCCAATCGGGGTGGACGAACAAGTCGAGTGCGAGGTCCACGTACGAGAGGACCCCACTTTCGAAGCGCGCTGGCAGCGCCACGTTGCAATACCAACCCCTGACGGCGCCGTCAGGGCCAGCAACATGCATGACGTTGTAGCAGCGGTCGCCGAAGTAGAACTCCGTGAAAACGTCGCTGGGGCGGAGGGCGACTCCGTCAACTACAACTTCGTTGCCGCTCCGCGGCGCGAAAACGGCGCGCACCACCCACCGTCCCTCGGTGGCCTCCACGAGTTGCCCCGTCCAGGATAGGATGACCTCTCGAGAGTAGTCTAGCTTCTGAACGACCACCTGCTCGTCGCCTGCCATCTACGACCCAGCCCAGCGCCCAGCACAAAGCCGGGCGGCTTCGACCGTCCTTCTCAGGGCTCGCGATTGGGAAGGGATTCGTAATGGGCCACGATCTGGACCTCGATCGGGCGATGGGCCGAGCACATGTGGCCGTCCCGGATGGAGACGTTGAGCGCCGATCGAGATGGACTGGCTGGTTGTGAGGCACACTGGAAGGCGGCTTTACCCGGCGTCTCGATCTTGCTGGGAGGGGCCGCTCGATCAGCCTGCGAGCCGACCCCGGAGCTGTGCGATAGCGTCGAATTGCTCATCGAGGACTCGACCGCCATCACAGATGCGATCAAGGCTGTGGAGGCGATGGCCATTGCTCAGTGCCCTGGCGGCGTTCGCGGCCGCGTCAAGGTGGCGGGCCGCGCGGTCACGATCGCCATGTAGGCTCGACGGGACGTCCAGCTCCAGCAGTCGCTCGCGCAGGACCAATAGCTCCCAGCGACAGATCGAGGCTGCGTTGGCCTGGGGCTGGCTATCCTGTGAGGCCTCGACTCGCTCCGTAAACCGCCGACCAACGTTCGCCGCGTCTTCGAGAGCTTCGAGGAATTGCGGTGAAACTTCCGGGTTTTCTGTCGTTCGCTCGTTGCGCGACAACAGGGATGCCAGCACGCCGCGCCCCGCGCTGAAGCGTGCCAGCACCGCTGGCTGTTCGAGAATCCTTGCCACCAGATTGTTTCCTTGCATCATGTCGCCAGACTCGGTTGGTCTCTTGTGGGGTAGGGTACGTATCCCAGAGCGGGCAAGTCAATGCATTTCGGTCACGGTTGGGTCACACTGGCCCACGATGTCTGATGGCTATAATCCCCGGCAGAGCACTTACTCATGAGGCACGGCATCGCGCGGGCCAAAGAGTCACGATTGGAGTGATCTGGTTGAGCGAGGATTTACAACGAATCAGCCGCACGTTGATCAGTGGGCCAGATCGAGCGCCAGCCCGCGCCATGATGCGCGGGGTGGGCTACACGGATGAGGATTTCAAGCGCCCCCTGATCGGCGTGGCTCACGCGTGGATCGAGGTCATGCCGTGCAACTACAACCATCGCCGTATCGCGCTGAAGGTGAAAGAGGGCATCCGTGCCGCGGGCGGGACGCCGGTCGAGCTGAACACGATCTCGGTGTCCGATGGCGTTTCCATGGGGACCGAAGGGATGAAGGCGTCGCTGATCTCCCGCGAGGTGGTGGCAGACTCGATCGAGCTGGTCGCACGCGGGCATCTGTTCGACGGCATCGTGGTGATCTCCGGTTGCGACAAGACCATTCCGGGCACCGTGATGGCGCTCGTGCGCCTCGACATTCCCGGCCTGATGCTCTACGGCGGATCGATAGCGCCTGGGTCCTATGAGGGGCGCGACATCAGCATCCAGGACGTTTTCGAGGCCGTCGGCGCGTTCGGCGCCGGCCGCATCAACGCGGAACAGCTTCGCGCCATCGAGGGCGCAGCCTGCCCTGGCGCCGGCGCGTGCGGCGGGCAATTTACGGCCAACACCATGGCGACTGTCTTCGAGGTGATGGGGATCTCGCCCGCGGGCAGCGCCAGCGTGCCTGCCCTGGATCCAAAGAAGGACGAGGTCGCCTTCCACTGCGGTGAGTTGGTGATGGATCTGCTCAGGAAGGACCTGCGTCCCAGCAAGATCATTACGCGCGAGTCGATCGAGAACGCCATCGCGTCAGTCGCGACGACAGGTGGGTCGACCAATGCCGTCCTGCACTTGCTGGCCATCGCACGCGAGGCGGACATTCCTCTGACCATCGATGACTTCGACGAGATCAGCCGCAAGACGCCGCTGCTCGCGGACCTGAAGCCAGGCGGGCGCTATATGGCCACCGATGTGTACAAGGCAGGCGGCGTGCCGCTCATTGCCAGGCGGCTGCTCGAGGCCGAGATGCTGCACGAGAGCTGCATGACGGTCACTGGGCGCACCATTGGGGAGGAAGCCCGCGCGGCGGTCGAGACACCCGGGCAGCCCGTCGTCCGCCCGCTTTCGGACCCGATCTCGCCGAACGGCGGCCTCGTCATCCTCCATGGCAATCTGTCCCCCGAAGGGTGCGTCGCCAAGATCACCGGCCACGAGCGGATGCTGCACAAGGGACCGGCCAAAGTGTTCGACCGCGAGGAGGATGCATTCGCGGCGGTTCAAGCCGGCGCCATCGTGGACGACGACGTGGTAGTCATCCGCTACGAAGGGCCGCGGGGTGGTCCGGGCATGCGCGAGATGCTGGGCGTGACCAGCGCGATTATGGGCGCCGGCAAAGGTGACACGGTGGCGTTACTCACCGACGGTCGCTTCTCAGGCGCAACGCGCGGGCTCATGGTCGGCCACGTGGCGCCCGAGGCGGCGGTCCGCGGGCCCATAGGGGCACTGCGTGACGGCGACGTCGTAACCATCGACATCGAGGGCCGAAGCCTGCACGTGGACCTCTCGGACGATCAGATCGCAGAGCGATTGAAGTCCTGGAAGGCGCCCGAGCCGCGCTACAAGCGAGGCGTGATGGCGAAGTACGCTCGAAGCGTCTCTTCAGCTTCTGAGGGCGCGATCACGGGGTAGCTAGAGTTCGACGTCGGTCCAACGGACGAGGCCCGCGCTGCCGTCAACCTCCACGACGGCGCCGTCGGGAATAGTCTTCGTCGCCGTCCAGGTCCCCAGGACGGCGGGGATGCCGAACTCTCGTGCCAGGATCGCCGGGTGTGAGAGAATGCCCCCACCGTCGGCCACCAGCGCACCGATTCGAGCGAACACCTCCGTCCATGAGGGATTGGTCGTGGGGCAAATCAGGACCTCGCCCGGCCCGACCCTGTCTAGCTCATCCACGGCGCGGATCACCCGGGCGAGGCCCCGGTAAGCGCCGCTGGAGGCGCCCAGGCCACGAAGCTCCTGGCCCTCGGCCGGCTGAGGGGCAGCCGCCCCCATTCGGTTCCTGAACCAGGCTAGTGCGGCTAGCACGCGCCGAGCGTCGTCCGAGAGCGGCAAAGGCGGGGGAGGGCCGGGCGCCGCGCCGAAGACGTGTGGCGGATCGGTGGTCTGCTGGCGAAGGAAGTCCGCATGGCGGATATCGGCCCGTTCCCGAAGATCGGGAGCGGGCGTGGCCGAAAGCGCTTCATCCAGATCCCTCGGCAATAGGAATAGCACCTGGCCACGGTCGGCCAGAATGCCGCGTTCAGTCAAGCGCCGCCCCGCTTCCAGCAATGCCTGCCGCATGAGGCCAAGCCCCCAAAGGGTAAGACCGACGTCGTCGTCGCGCACTCCATAGACTTGCTGGGTCTCACGCACCCGGGCCTCGAACCCAGCTCGGGCAGCGTCATCGGGAAGCTGAACCTTTAGCTGGGCGATCCTTGTCTCGGTCCGCTGGCGAGCGGCCTCCGCAGCGCCTCCCTTGCCCGCCTCCAACCGCGTCACCGCCTCTCGCAGTAGTTGCACCACCTGTTCGGGCTGCTCCGCGGCGGTTGGCAGACAGAACTCAAACTCGGGGCTGCGCCAGCCGTACTCCTCCAGATACGGGCGGAATAGCTCCTGGATCTCAGACCGCGACGCGGCGTCGGCTCTATCAAGGGCCGCGCGGAGCAGCGGCTGGGCGATCACCTTCGCTGCCAACCCTTCCATGAGCGTCGCTGATCTGCTGGACGCCTCAGAAGCGCCGGCAAGCAGCTCCAGCGCCTCGGTGTCCTGCAACCCGAGTCGTTCCTGGCAGGAGGTCGCGAATGCGTGGAGGGGCGGGACGGCTGAGATATTGTTCGTAAAATGGACCGCCATCCAGTCGCGAAGGTGGCCATCTAAGTCCCGGATGTGGCCATGGAGATCGTCGTCCGAGAGGGCTCCGAGGTCCATGCCCTGGATCTGTCGCAGGATTTCGATGGCCCCACGCCGGATCTGTGGCCAGCGCCCCAGCACCGATCTCCAGTGCTGAGTGGCAACCTTCTCCTCGAAGGCAGCCAGCCCCTCTCGTGTCGGCCGCTGGGCATCCGGCCAGCTGCCCCCATACGCGTACCCATCGACCACCACGTACTGCCGAGCCGGAGCCGGGATTGATAGCTCGTCAAACGCAGCCCGAAAGCCGAACGAGGCTATGCCAGTCACCATGGATGCGAACATCGGAGTTATCGGGAGCGGGAAGTGGTCTTCCCGTGCCCAGAAGCCCGCCGGGACCTCACCGCGGGTCAGCCAGTCTCTTGGACTCAGCTCCTCGCCAGGCGTTGGCCGAGCCTCAGGCAGCGTTGTGATCGGCCTTGCCTGGAGTGCGTAAATGCTCCCACCCGCGATAGCCCACTCCACATCCTGCGGGCTGCCAAAGTGGGCCTCGATGCGGCGGGCCATCTCGGCCACCTCCCGCACCTGGCTCTCTTGAAGGGCATTCTCGGGCTGACTTCGACACTCCGCCCGGCCCGCTCGGACGATCCACTCGTCCGGCGACGCCTCGCCCGAGACCAGCCGTTCCCCAAGTCCGCGCACCGCGCTCACTATCGTGTCGTCTGGATCGCCCGTCACCGGGTTGGCTGTGAAGGCGACCCCTGCCGCGTCGGCCTGGATGAGCCGCTGTACCAGAACGGCCATAGGGGCCGCGCCGGCCTCGCCGCGCTGATGACGATAGCTCCGCACTCGCTCGCTGAAGGCCGACGCCCAGCAGTGGCGAACGGCCTCCTCGACTGCCGTGAGGCCCTCCACGCCCAGAATCGTCTCATACTGTCCCGCATAGGATGCGCCCGCCAGGTCCTCTGCGACCCCCGAGGAGCGGACTGCGAGCGGCCCGTCGCCAAGCTCTTTCAGCTTGCTTGCCAGCACCAGCCGCAGATCGTCGGGCAATGGGCTGCGCATCACTTGCTCGGCGGTCACCTCCTGTCCGAGCCCATGGAATGTGAGGAAGCGCTCGAAGACGGCCGTAGTCAGGACGAAGCCTTCCGGCACCGGGAAGCCGGCGGCCAGGAGCACGGCCAGGCGTCCGGCTTTGCCGCCGGCTACATCGATTCGCGTCGCGTCAGGGTGATTCAAGGAAATCATATCTTGCGGCTGATCGGCCATGGGCTCCACCTTTGTCACCGCTCCGCCAACGTTGACACCGAAATTCGATGGAAAGGACGAGTCGCCCGGCTTTGGCGTTACCTGACGCGTCGCAACGCGCAGTGTAGCAGGAGTTGTGGGGCAATAATCCGAACATGATCGAAAGCGCCCGCAAGGGGACGCCGCTATGGTTTCTCGCTCGAGTTGTGCCGACAGTCGGCCGGCAAGACAGTCTCCTGCTAGCTACAAGTTACAATCTTGCGGGTGCTCGCAGTTCGACGGCTCGCCCCCACCGCAAGCGAAGTTGTGCGGTGTTGTTTAGAGAATTAGAGAGGGCTCCTGTGGCTGACGCTCAACCCTTCACGGCGGCTGCAAGTGCCCGATACCGCCGTCACGAGTTGATCGCCCTCGCCTCCCGGCGAGCGCGTCCGGGCAGCGGAAGCTCTAGGACACTGCTCCGCGAAAGGACCGCTCGAATGCGATGGCCCGACCTCAGCGAGGCCTTACGGGACATCCCCTGGGCAGTCTGTGGCGCGGTCGCTACACGCCGCTACATGCCAGAACGGGGGACGGCTGATCTCGACGCGATGGTCGAATCCGGCAATGCTGCGGTCGCGGGACAGCGGCTTGTTGCCGCCGGGTTCGCATTCGAAGGAACACTTGCTATTGGCGGCTCAGCCTGGCGATCTCCTGACGGTCTGCATGTGGACGTTATTGAGCGGGACGATCCGTGGGTGGCCGACGCGCTCCTCGCGGCGTCTCACAACCGCGATGAGCAGCGTCTCCCGATATTGCCACTGCCCTACTTGGTGTTGACGAAGCTGGACGCCAGCCGCGCACAGGACGTCGCAGACCTCGCTCGGATGCTGGGCGCCGCGGCTGAGTCCGATCTTGAGTTATGCCGGCAAGTCGTGAACGAGTTTCGACCGGAGGATCGCGACGATCTCGAGTCTCTCATTCGACTGGGGCGCCTGGAGCAGCAGGGAATGGGATGATGTGATGGCGCGCCTCATCGAGAACGACCTTCGTTAGCCCCCTCGCTCGAAGAGGGTACTGACCCCCTGGCCAACGCCGACGCACATGCTGACCATGCCGTATTGCGCTGAGCGTCTTCGCATCTCGTGGACTAGCGTCGTGGTCAGCTTTGCGCCGCTGCATCCCAGAGGGTGACCGAGCGCAATCGCGCCGCCGTTTACGTTGACGCGATCCTTTGGCAGTTTCAGCTCGTCGATGCAGACGATCGACTGCGAGGCGAACGCCTCGTTCAACTCGATCAGGTCCAGATCGTCGGCCGTCACGCCGGTCCGCTCGAAAAGCTTCCGCGTCGCGGGAATAGGCCCCACACCCATGAAGAGCGGATTGACGCCGGCCGCGCTGGACGCCACGCACGTTGCGAGCGGCTCGAGCCCCAGAGCGTGTGCTCGCTCCTCGGACATGATGAGGAGCGCCGAAGCGCCGTCGTTCACCCCTGATGAGTTGCCCGCTGTGACGGTCCCGCCCTTCTTGAAGGCCGGCTGCAGCTTGGCGAGGGCCTCGATCGTCGTATCGGGTCGTGGGTGCTCGTCAGTGTCAAAGGCTCTGGGCTCCGCGCCTCGCGGCTGCGGAACGAGGACTGGGACGATCTCGTCGTTGAAGCGTCCGTCGCGGATCGCTGCTCCGGCCTTCTGCTGGCTGGCGAGAGCGAACTGATCCTGCCGCTGGCGGTTCACCTCGTAGCGCTCAGCCACATTCTCGGCCGTCTCGCCCAGGCTGATCGGCTCGTAACGCTCTGCCAGGCGTGGATTGATGAACCGCCAGCCGAGCGTTGAGTCTTCCATCTCGATCTTGCCGCGCGGAAATGCGCCGCTCGGTTTGGCCATGACGAATGGCGCGCGCGCCGGCGCCCGCCTGAATGTTCGCGGCTGCCGTATTGACGGCCTGAAGGCCGGACGCGCATAGACGGTTGACCGTTTGCCCGGGAATTGTCTCAGGCAAGCCCGCGATGAGAAGCGCCATGCGGGCGACGTCACGATTGTCTTCGCCGGCCTGGTTCGTGCAGCCGAAGATCACGTCGTCGATGGTCTCGGGGTCGATGCCGGAACGGTCCACGATGGCGCGGATGACGAGCGCGGCCAGGTCATCCGGTCGGACGTCCTTCAAAGCTCCGCCGTACCGCCCCACAGGTGTGCGCACCGCGTCCACAATCACTGCCTTTGGCATTTGTCCCCCAGGCACCCGGGATCTCATGAGATTGGGCTTGGCGGGGACGGGTGCCAGACCCGTTCCTACGCGCACTCACCCGGGCGAATTTCTCGCTCACAAGAGGATACGCGGAGCAGGCGTCCGATCATTCCCATGCGATCAGTAGGTGAAGAAGCCTCGCCCCGCTTTGCGACCTGTCCAGCCAGCAAGCGTCATCTTGCGCAGAATCGGGGCCGGACGATATCGATCCTCCCCGAACTCGCGGTGCAGGCCCTCGATCACCTGGTAGATCACGTCGATACCGATGAGGTCTGCCCACTCCAGCGGCCCGTGCGGATAGTTCACACCGAGCCGCACTGCCAGATCGATGTCCCCCGCGGTCGCGACACTCTCGGAGAGGGCGAAGGCCGCTTCGTTGGTGATGAGTGCCACGATTCGAGTCGCGACGAGACCTGCATTGTCGCCAACGGTGACTGTCTCGCGGTCCAGAGCTGCTGCCAGCCCCTCCACGGCCGTCCACGCGGCGCCCCCAGTCTGAAGCCCCGGGGCGACTTCGATGATCCGTGCATCGTCGAGCGGTGGAAGGTAGCCGAAGCCACAGACCCGGCCGGGCCCCGCGCACCATGAAGAGATCTCGGTGGTTGAGACCGTGAGGGCGAGTGCGGCAATGGGCACGCCTGGAGCTATCGAGGAGCCGACCTCTCGCAGCAGGGCGCGGCGCTCGACAAGTCCCCCCGTCGTGCAGTCGACGACGGCCGTTGCCCCATTGAGGGCGTCTCCCAGGTCTTTCATGTGTCCCGCCTGCCCAACGTCCCAGTTGTCGCCCCGGACCGCGTGAGATCGCACGTCCAGACCGGCGCTCGCGAGTGCCGCGGCGACATCGGCCCCTAACGACGAATCCAGGAGGACGGCGATGGGCCCATCAAACTTTGGTGGTTCGCGGCGGGCAACACTCTCGGGCACGCCATCCGACGCTTGACTGCCACGCTCGTACCAGCCGCGTCCCGTCTTTTGGCCGAGCAGGCCGCCCTGCACGGCGCGCTGCTGCCTGAGAGACGGGCGGAATCGGGGCTCGTCAAAATACTGCCTGTAGACTCCGGTAGTGGCGGCGAAGTTGATGTCGTTTCCGATCAGGTCCATCAGCTCGAAGGGACCCATGCGAAAGCCCACGCCCTTCATGATGCGGTCGATGTCGGCGACCGAGGCGGCGCCGTCGCTCAGGATGCGCAGCGCTTCGTTGTAGAAGGGTCGCACGACCCGGTTGACGATGAAGCCTGGTGTGTCCTCAGCTCGAACCGGCGTCTTCCCCAGCGCGGTTCCGATCTTAAACGCGCGGTCCACCGCCTCCTGCGAGCTTGCTTGCCCGCGCACCACCTCAACCAGCGCCATCAGTGGAACCGGGTTGAAGAAGTGCAGGCCGACGACGCGGTCCGGTCGTTTCGTTGTGGCGCCGATCTCCGTAACGCTCAGTGATGAGGTGTTCGTAGCCAGAATGGCATCGGGCCGGCAATGCTCGTCGAGTTGGTGGAAGACGTCGCTCTTGACCTTGATGTCCTCGAGCGCTGCCTCGATAACGCAGTCGGCGTCCGCCAATGCCGCGTAATCTGTCGTCGTTTGAATGTGCGCCATCGCGGCGTCCCCATCTATCTGGCTCATGCGGCCGCGCTCGACGCTTCGCTGGATAAAGCCCCTGATGCGGTCGACTGATGCATCGAGCAGGTCCTGGCGCACGTCCAGGAGAACGACGTCCATTCCCTGTTGGGCCGCGACCTGAACGACGCCGGCGCCCATCGTCCCACCGCCGACGACTCCGAGCCTGGTCATCTCATGACCCCCGATACTTCGGCTGTCGCTTCTCGACGAATGCTGTGACTCCCTCTCGGAAGTCGTCGGACCTGCCGGCTACTTCCTGCTGGTAGGACTCATAGTCGAGCGCAGCGTCGAGGTCGAGGCTCAAGGCGCGGTTGAAGTCGCGCTTGATGAGCCCCAGCGCCAGGGTCGCGCCGTTCGCAAGCCGGGCGGCAAAGTCGCGGGTGCGCGGCATGAGCTCGTCCGCTGGGTAGACGTGGTTTACCAGGCCGATGCGCTCCGCTTCCGCGGCGGGAACGGGGTCGCCTGTGTAAGCCATCTCTAGAGCGCGACCCAATCCGATCAATCGGGGGAGCATGTACGATGCTCCGCTATCGGCCGCGAGGCCGACACGGGCGAATGCCAGTGATAACGAGGCACTCTCCGCGGCCATTCGGATGTCACACGCCAGCGCCAATCCGCAACCGGCCCCGGCAGCGACACCGTTGAGCGCGGCGATAACGGGCTTCTCCATCGTGCGAATGCGCAGGATCATCGGCTTGTAGCGCTCGCGCAGGCCAGCACCGAGGTGGGGTGTTTCCCCACGCTCGAACATCGCTCGTCGGTCCTGGAGGTCCTGGCCCGCGCAGAACGCGCGCCCGGCGCCGGTGATGATGACGGCGCCGACTTCGACGTCGCGCTCAGCGTCGCGCAGTCGCAGCGCCAGTTCAGTAATCAGTTCGTTGTTGAAGGCGTTGAGCACATCCGGGCGATTGAGCGTCAGGATGGTCACGCGGCGGTCGGTTTCGACGAGCAGCAGATCAGACACAGGTCTACTTACCATGGTATTCCGGTCGGCGCTTCTCGATGAATGCCTTCATTCCCTCCCGCGAGTCGTCGGTCCCCAGCAACGCGGCCAGGCTTCGTCGCTCGAACTCCAACCCCGCGGCCAGCGTCGTCTCGTACGCTTGGAGGATCGCTTCCTTGGCGAGTCGAACCGAGATCGGCGGCTTCGACGCGATTTCCCGTGCCAAAGCCATGGCCTCATCCGCCAGTACATCGTTGGGAACCACGCGGTTCACGAGGCCTGCGCGCTCCGCCTCATACGCCGTCATCATGCGTCCCGTCAATACCATCTCCATGGCACGAACCTTACCCACGGCTCGGGCAAGCCGCTGCGTACCGCCGGCGCCCGGCATGATGCCGACGTTGATCTCTGGCTGCCCAAAACGCGCGGTCTCCGATGCAACGATCAGGTCGCAGCTCATCGCCAGCTCGCAGCCGGCGCCCAGCGCATAGCCGCTGACCGCGGCAATGATGGGTTTGCGGACACGCCTCAAGCGGTCCCAGAGGACAAACCGCGGCGACTGCACCATCTGCGCCAGCGTCATCTCGGAGAACTGCTTCAGATCGGCTCCCGCCGCGAAAACAGAGGAGCCACCGGTGAGGATCACCACGCAAACATCGTCCGCGTCGTCGAGTGCTTCGATAGCCCCGACAACGTCGGTCAGGAGCGCACTGCTGAGCGCGTTGAGCGCAGATGGGCGATTGAGCGTTACGACCGCTATGGGATCGTCGCGCTCAATCAGGACTTGTGCCTCGGTCAATGCAGCTCCTGCGTCGGTCGCGTCGCGGCCGAGGTCTTACATGCGGAGTAGCTCGGCCCGGTCGTCCCAGACTTGCCGCTTGGACCGGATGACGTTTACCAGGTCCACCTTGGCGTGCATGTCGCCGATGAGGACCGCGCCGACGAGTGCCTTCCCGTAGAAGAACAACCGACGATAGGCCCACTTGGCTGGTGAGCCGCCGGTAAACTCTGCGTGCGAGATGCTTTCGATCTCCGGCCGGATGTCAGGCGTTGCTCCAATGACCGTCATGCGTGAGTCGAAAAGCGTCGTCGTGTAGCTGCGCACGTCCAGCACCGCTTGTCGGCCGCCTGCCATGTTCACCGCGGCGGTCCTCCCGTGCAGCGTTGCGCTTGCCCACGTGCCCATCGTGTAGTGTGCGTCCAGATCGACGTCGTAGAACTCGGCAATGTCACCCGCCGCGTAGATGTTCTCGACGTTGGTCTCGAGAAACTCGTTGGTAACCACACCGTACTCGATTCGCACGCGGTCCTTCGGCAGATAATCGTAGTTCAGCGTCAGACCGAGGCCGCAACCGATGAGATCTGCTTCGATTCGTCGGTTCCCTTTGGTCACAACGGCCGCTACCTGCCCGTCGCTCGCCTCAACACGGTCCGCGGTGTCCTCGTAGATCATCTCGACGCCACACTTTCGGGCGACTGCATCCACAAGCTGGCCGCCAGCCTCATCCAGAACCCGATGGAGGAAATGAGGGCCGCGAATGAGCCACGTTACGTTCAAACCTCGATCGCGGAACGCCTCTGCCAGCTCATACGAGATGTAGCTGCCGCCGATAGAGACGGCGGAGGTGCCGCGAGCGATGCGAGCCAGCAGGTCTCTGGTGTCATCAAGAGACTGAAAGTAGCAGACCCCATCGGCGTCCCCTCCGGGCACGATCAACGGGTTCGGACGGCCCCCCGTCGCCACAAGTAAGCTGTCGAAGCCATGTTCGGTCCCGCTGCTGGTGACTGCGATGTGCCTGTCGAGGTCGACCAGCTCAATCTTCGTCGAGGGATAGAAGCAGATCTTCCGGTCCTCGTGGAACTGCATGGTCTTCATGAAGAGCTTGGATTCGGGCGTCTTGAGCTTCAGCGCTGGCGGCAGCGCCACCCGGTTGTAAAGGGGATACGGCTCGTCCGTGAAGAGAGCAATCTCGCAATCAGGGTCGTTTTTTCGGAGCGTGTCGGCTGCGGTGGTGCCGGCGATTCCGTTCCCCAGGACGATGTAGCGGCGCCTAGCGGACACGCAATACCTCTCGTATGTTGTGGCCGGGCGGTTGGGGTCAGCAGTGGAGACCGCGGTCTCACGCGCCCATCGGTCGGGTGGCCGGGCGGGATATTATAGCCAACCGCCTCCGGTGGCTGAGCACGGGGGCGTGCCGTCGGAGTCACCCGTGGCGATGGGGGGGGGCGGTAGCCCGGATTACCCTAGGTCAGGCATGGCGGGGATCGCTAATCCGAGATCCTCGAGGCTGGCTCCGGACTGGATCTTTTCCAGCGCGTCCCGGAAAACCTGCATGATTTGGGTCTCACGTTCGACTCGGCGGACCGCGTCTGTTACCGGCTTGCTGGCCTCTTCGGCGCTGGTTTCAGAGGAGAGCGACTCCGTGGCGCCGGCGCCGAACTTCGCACGGAAGAGCACGGTGCGCATGATGTGTTGGTCGAGCAAGACCATGGAGGCGTCGCGCCTTCGCTCCAGGTCCGCGATCGTTGATTCCTGCTGCTCGATCAGAGTCTTCAAACAACTCGTGATTCGATCGCGGTCTCCAAAGAGTGTCTCGATGTATGAAGCCATGCGTCACGTTCCTCCAAGTTTTCGTTCAATCGACCGCAGCAGGTTGGCGATCTCGTCGAGACGCGCGATGATCGCCTCGTTTGACGTTGCGATCTGGTCCGATGCGGTGCCCTCTGGAGGGGATTCGTCCGTCGGGGTTAGCTCCGCGGAAATCGTCGCTGACGGCGTCGGGATAAATGTGTCGTACTTTACGCCGCGCTCCCAAACCTGAATCAGTCCCCGTTGCTGCAGCGTCGAGATGGCTTGCAGCATGACGTTCCTGGCAGGGTGCTCGGAGTACTCGGCGTAGCTAATGTCTGTGTAGCCTGACCTGCGAGCGACTTCCCACTCGTTTAGCGCCCGAATGCGGTCCTTCATTCCTTCACGTGCGCGATAGCCCTCTACCAGAGCCATCAGGACACGGGCCTGGAACTCGCTGAGGTCGGCAACCACGTTTTTGGCCTCGTCAGCGCCGATACTGCAGCAGCGTTACCGTCGGCTCTGTGGGCAGTGAGCTGTGCGTGACGTTGATCCGTGCCTGCGGCTCACTCTGCGCGATCCCCATCTCGTGAAGAAAACGGTCGACGCCATCCAGCTCGGCAGTGGAGTCGCTGGTTGCATAGTGCATCGGGACCACCAGCTTGGGCTCGATCCGACTTATGACTTCGATGGCTTCGGTGGGGCCGATCGTGCAGTGGCCTCCGACGGGCAATAACAGGATGTCGATGTCCTTCATCATCTCAATGTGTTCAGCCGTTGGCAAGGTGGAGAGGTCGCCGAGGTGGCAAATACGGATTTCGTCGAGGATCATGATGTAAGCGGTGTTGCGCATGTCCGTCGCGGCCCTAGACGGAACCGTCCGCACGCCGGTCACGTAAACACCCTTTACTTCATACTCACCCGGGCCATCGATGATCGTGGGGCTGCCGGCAACCTCGTCTACGGCGTTGTGGTTCGGGTGAGTGCTCGATACGGTGACGAGGTCAGCGGTCACGCGCCCCAGCGCGTACCCCGACGCTCGTGGACACGGATCCGTGAGCACCGTTGTCTCCTTGCCCTTCAGGCGGAAGCACGAGTGCCCGTGCCAGTACAGCTCCATCAAGCCTCCTAACGATGATAGGTTACAGGGGACAGGTTACAGGATGGCGGTTGGGCGCCAGAAGGCCAGACGCCCGCGACCGATGACTTGCTCTGCGGCATCACCTCCAAGCATGCGGATAAGGAGCTGCCGGACCGTTGGCACCGAGCCGTTCTCGGCCTCCTTGGCCCGCGAAGCCGCCAGGACAAGCTCGTCGCCGGCGGGCGAGAACAAGTGAGCCGACTGGGCATACTGATCGAAGTGTCCTTGCAGCAGGAGCAAGTCTCGCGTCGGGCGGAGCCAGCCGAGGTCGAGCGTCTCACGTGAAACGATGTCGAGGGTTCTGAACCGCACCATCCGTGCCCCAGCCTCGCCAGTCGTGTACAGAATCCGCCGGCTATCCGGGCACCAGAAGAATGCAAGGATCGGGTTGTCGATCACCCGCAGTTGCTCGCGGCTGGCCGCGGCGTAGACGCTGAGCCCACCATAGTCGTGCCCCGACGAGTCGCGCCGGCTGGAAATGGCCAGCGTCGAGCCATCCGGGCTCCAGCTAAAAGCGGGCGCAGGCCCGGCTCCGCAGAGTGTCTCGGCTGGGTCCGTGGCGTCTGTCTGGAGGATGATTCGCGTGCCTTCGTTCTCTTCAAGTGCCGCGGTCGCCCCCAGTAACACGCGCGACCAGCACGGCGCGCGGAAACTGACCGCTGGCTCCGCGGCGAGAGGCGTCTGGGTCGAGGTTCCAGATTCGAGGCGCACCCAGACAATCCGCGACGTAGGTCCGACGAGCCCCTCCATCCCCAGATGCACGACCAGACCGAGCGAGTCCGGTAACCATGTGAAGTACAGCGGCGCCCCTTGTGCTACCGTCAGCGGTGGACCGTCGCCGTGGGTGTCGATGACACGAAGCAGCAGCCGGTTGCCTTCTTGCACGAGGACCGCGATACGACGGCAATCCGGCGACCATGCCATGTAGATAAGGCCACCGCTTGATGGTCGAACGGTCTGGACGTCGCCCTGCCCGTCCGCGACGGCCACACACACGCTGGTCCCGG
Source organism: Chloroflexota bacterium (assembly GCA_016844585.1). Classification (GTDB taxonomy): domain Bacteria; phylum Chloroflexota; class UBA6077; order UBA6077; family SHYK01; genus JAERMM01. Next base: position 17,662 of record JAERMM010000038.1, read on the forward strand.
AGATCTTGCCGTTCGCAACCTCGTAGCGGAAGTAGGCGAGCCGCTCGCCGTCCGGCGACCACGTCGGCCAGCCGCATGCCCAGGCCTCGTTGAGGCCGCTCTCATCGTGGGAGATTTCAACGTCCCTCTCGACGTCGAGATCCCGCACGCGGATCTGGCCGTCCTCGCTGACATACGCGATCTGACGCATCGCTAGTCGAGTGGGCCAGGGATCCATATGTCTTCGGGCTTGAAGCGGGTTTCTACGAGGCGCTGCTCGTAGCCATACTGACAGAGCGCGTCGAGGATGTGGTAATTGTGTTGGAAGTCCATCTTCCAAGGATCCCAATCGCCGAAGAACGCGCGCTCTTGCGCCCAATAGTCGCTATACCACACCAGACAGCTCTTGCGCTGGTCCCGAATGAATCGATAGGTCCGATCGATCGCCTGCTGCCAGGCATCCATCATGCTGCGGACGACCCAGGGCTCATCTCGCAGGAGGGAGTCGCGCAGCACGAACGTGTGCATGATCGGGAAAATCCGCGTCTGGCGGAAATACTCCTTCTCGACGTCGATGAAGCTTGGGAAGAGCCGTCCCACCTTTGAATTGGGGTCCAGTACCTCTTCTGCCTCGCCAGGAGAAATGTACGCGTCGATCTCACGGTCCTTCAACGCTTCGATGTCGGTCTTGTTCGTTACGACGTCGGCGAGATCGACGGCCGAGGACTTGTCCATTCCCTCGGCGTATTCCTCCGAAAATGGCACCCAATGCACCTTGTCGTAGTCGACTCCGTACGCATGCATGAGCGCCCCTCGTGCCCACAGCGCGGCAGTGTTTGCCAGTCGCGGTACGCCGACGCGCCGCCCCTCGAGGTCCTTTGGACCGGTGATGCCGGCGTCCTTGTGGACAAAGATGTACGCGTGGCGGAAGCGGCGGTGTGGAAAAACGGGGATGGCCGTGAAATCGCAGCCCATCTCCTTCATGACGAGGTAGACAGATGCCGAGTGCTCGGACATGTCGACGAGGCCAGCGTGCATGTGGCTCGTGTGGCCCTTGGGCACGCCGGGCGCCTTCTGCACCCCCTCGCTAACGTCAACCAGCTCCAGCTCGATGCCGGCGGGCTTTACCCATCCCAGGTAGAAGGGAAGCGTTCGGTCGTAGAGTTTGCAAGCCATCTTGAGCTTAAGGTCCATCCCTAACCCCCCGGCCCCCTTCCCTATGAGGGAAGGAGGAGGCATTCCGATGATCGGTCGCTCACTCCCCTCCCCTCATAAGGGAGGGGCTGGGGGAGAGGTTCTCTAGGCCGCCAAGGTAACTCTGCAGGGACGAGGGGACCGATACGGTTCCATCCTCTTGTTGGTAAGTTTCGAGGAGCGCGGCCATGGTCCGCCCGACGGCGAGCCCTGAACCATTCAGGGTATGAAGGTACTCGGCGTGTTCGCCCGCGGCTCGACGAAACTTGATGTCGGCGCGCCGTGCCTGGAAATCGCCGCAGCTCGAGCAGGAGGAGATTTCGACGTAGCGGTCCTGCGCGGGCATCCAGACCTCCAGGTCATACGTTTTGCGTGCCGAGAAGCCCATATCGCCGGTGCAGAGCAACATTACCCGGTATGGCAGCCCGATCCGCTGCAATACAGCTTCAGCGTTCACCACCATTGTCTCCAACTCGTCGAGCGAGCGCTCGGGCTCGGTGAATCGCACCATCTCCACCTTGTCGAACTGATGGACGCGAATCAAGCCGCGGGTATCCCGCCCGGCAGCTCCGGCCTCACGACGGAAGCATGCCGTGTAGGCGCAGTAGCGCAGGGGCAGCCGCCCCGGATCGAGGATCTCCCCCCCATGGAAGTTGGTGACGGGGACCTCGGCGGTGGGGATTAGATAAAGATCGTCCTTTTCCAGGAAGTACGCATCGTCGGCGAACTTCGGGAGTTGTCCCGTCCCCTGCATGATTTTTGGCTTAACCAGGAACGGTGGGCTGATCTCCGTGTGGCCATGCTCGCGAATGTGCATGTCGAGCATCAGGCTGATGAGCGCACGAGAAAGGGCTGCACCCTGGCCGACGAGAACGTGAAATCGGGAGCCGCTGAGCCGGGCGCCGCGCTCGAAGTCGATGATTCCGAGGGTCTCGCCGATCTCCCAATGAGCGCGCGCCGGGAAGGAAAACGTCGCTGGCTCGCCCCAGCGGCGTACCTCGACGTTTTCTTCAGCATCAGCGCCAACCGGAACGCTGTCGTCAGGAAGATTTGGCATTTGCAGCAGAAGCTGGTCCAGCTCCAAATCGATGCCGCGCCCCTGTGGCTCCAGCTCGCCAATGCGGGCGGACATGGAGCGTGTCTCGTCGACAAGCTTTTGCCGTTCGACAGGATCCTTGACCGCGCCGATTCGGGCTGAGAGTTGGTTGCGTTGGCCACGCAATGACTCCAGCTCGACGAGGATCTGGCGCCGTTGGGCGTCGAGCGCCAGGAGACGGTCAAGCGGGGTCTCGGCGTGGCGGTCAGCCATGGCCTTGCGGACCACTGCATCATGCTCTCGAATGAATTGCAAACTCAGCACCCGCGCTTCTCCAGCGAGCGGAGACGAAACCGCAGATAAACGCAGATAAACGCAGATAGATTCGCCAATCTGCGTGAATCTGCGTGAATCTGCGGTTCCACGTTACCCGTCGCGGTCACGAGAGCGTAGCTGTGGGAAGAGGATCACGTCTCGGATTGACTGTCTGTCAGCTAGCACCATGATGATGCGGTCGATACCCAGGCCCAGGCCCCCGGTTGGCGGCATGCCGTGCTCGATGGCCTCCAGGAAGTCCCAATCCAGCGCCTGCGCGTCCTCATCGCCAGCGGCATGTTGCGCAGCTTGTTCCTCTAAGCGTACGCGCTGGTCCAGCGGATCATTCAACTCGGTGAACGCATTCGCCACCTCCATCCCGCCGATGTAGGCTTCGAACCGCTCAACCTCCTCGGGATGATCTGGTCGTCGCTTCGCCAGGGGCGTAGTCTCCGTCGGATAGTCAACGACGAAGGTAGGCGTGATGAGCCGTGGCTCGACGTAGGTCGACATCAGCTCGTCAATCACCTTGGCGCGATTCCAGGCTGGATCGACGCCGAGCCCCGCTGTCGCGGCGGCAGCTCGCAGAGAGGCGTCGTCCCGGTATGCTTCATAATCGACACCCGTGTGATCGATGAGCAGTTGCCGCAGGCTGCGCCGCGGCCACGGTGGGGCAAGGTCGATGGGTTCGCCACGCCAGGTGACGCGTGTCATTCCGAGAACGGTTTCCGCGACGTGCGCCACAAGACTCTCCACCAGCTCCATGATGTCCGTGTAGTCCGCGTAGGCCTGATAGAGCTCCATCATAGTGAACTCGGGATTGTGCTTGAAGCTCAATCCCTCGTTCCTGAAGACGCGGCCGATTTCGAAGACCCGCTCGATGCCGCCCACGATGCAGCGTTTCAGATACAGCTCGATGGCAATGCGCAGGTAGAGCGTGTCGTCGAGGGCGTTGGAGTGCGTGGAGAATGGGCGTGCCGCGGCTCCAGCCGCGACGGACTGCAGGATCGGCGTTTCAACCTCGACGAAGTCACGCTGGTGAAGAAACTCGCGGATCGCTCGGATTGCGCGGCTGCGGTTGTCGAACAACGTGCGCACATCGTCGTTCGCAATGAGATCGAGGTAGCGTTGTCGCTGCCGCGTTTCGGCGTCTGTCAAACCGTGCCATTTCTCGGGAAGCGGGCGGATCGCCTTGGCCAGGAACGTTATCTCGCGCGCCTCGACCGTCACGTCCCCGGTCTTGGTTCGAAAGGGTGTTCCCTCGACGCCGATGAAATCGCCCACGTCGAGCAGTCGATACAACGAGAATCCTTCATCCCCGAGTACGTCTCGCTTGAAGAAGACCTGGATTCGGCCGTCGCGATCGAGCAGGTGAGCGAAGCCGGCTTTGCCCATGTGGCGAATGGCGCCAACCAGGCGCCCGGCGACGTGCACGGTGGTTCCTTCAAGCTGTTCGAACTTGGCTAAGACCTGGCTCGAGAGGTGAGTCCGGTCGAAGTTTCTCGGAAACGGATCGATACCCAGATCGCGGATAGCCGCCAGCTTTCGGAGCCGGGCAGTCACGAGATCGTCGTTCTGGAAGGGCTCCTTCACCGCGTCAGCCACGAGAGCTCAGCCGAATGTAGTCTGCCCAATCGCTGGGTGCGAACGGCAACATGGGGCCCATGGTTTCGCACTCCAGAGCGTCGGGGGTTCGGAATTATATGCTGCCGATCTGGCGGGCATTTCAGTGGGTAATGCGGCATGGAAATGTTGACGTCGACCGCGCCGGAGCAGAGCTGGAGATGGAAGCGTCAGCTCTACGGGCGCTCGTGTCCGACCTAGCCGAACGCGGTTTCTTACGGGAGATGGAGGTCAGCGGCAAGAGCTGCCAACGGGCGGCTGTCTAGACTACCATCTCTTTTATGCTAGAATCTCGCAATGGAGGAAGTAGTTGCACATCGTGTCGAACCTTGGTCCTCGCGCACATGAGGTCTACGAGGCGATCCGAGATCGGATCCTTGCCGGCAAATGGCCACCCAAGACACGGCTGCCGAGCAGCTGATCTCGCAGCACAGTTTGGCGTTGCGCAAGTGACGAATCGAAAGCGCCCCGCAACCCCAATTCTGGGGGGCACTTGGCCCTCCTGGTGACGGTTGGAGACGACTGAGCCCGACATAGGAGATGACGACTCCGTCCAACTGACACAGCGCTTGAAGGGGGACCCGACTACACGCGACATCGCGATCGTCGCGCTGACCGCCTATGCGAGGAAGGGGGACGAGGAACGGATGCTCGCCGCCGGCTGCAACGGCACATTCCGAAGCCGATCGACACCCGAACCTTGCCCATGAGCGTGGCCGACTACCTGGCAGCTGGGAAAACGGACCGGGCGCCATGACCTTTGGGACGTCGCCGGACCTGAAGCATGGCCACATCCTGGTTGTGGACGACAACGAGCAGAACCGAAAACTCATCGCGCTTCAACTTCGCCGCGCGGGCTACACCGCTGTGCTGGTGGAGGATGGCGAGCAGGCGCTTGAGGCCGTTGCGGCCGAGCCGCCCGATCTGATCCTGCTCGATCTCCAGATGCCCGGGATGGACGGGTTTGCCGTCTGTGCCGAAGTGCGCACAGGCGAACGATCGCGAGGGATTCCGATCGTGATACTGACCGCTTCCCAGGAGCAAACGGACAAACGCCGCGCGCTCGACGTCGGCGCGGACGATTTCCTCACCAAGCCCATCGACGAGACTGACCTCCTGGCGCGCGTCCGCTCGCTGCTCCGCGTCAAAGGACTGTATGACGAGCTTGCCCAACGGGGCGACCAGATCGCGCACCAAGCCGAAGAGTTAGCCACGAGCAACGCGGAACTGGTCAAACTGGCAGGGGAGCTGGAAGAGCGGGTCGCGGAGCGAACCAGCGAGCTGGAAGCGAGAAACGAAGAGATTCGAGTGATGTCTCAGCAATTGTGGCAGACGGCCAAGCTGGCCACGATGGGCGAGCTGGCGGCCAGCGTCGCCCACGAACTCAACAACCCTTTGGCCACGGTGAGCCTGCGAGTGGAGTCGCTTCTGGCCCAAGTTCCTGCTGATGACCCCAAGCACCGAGCCCTGGAGATAGTAGGGAACGAAGCCGACCGAATGGCGAGGCTCGTAAGCCGACTGCTGGAGTACAGCCGCCGGAGCGGGCAACAGATCTCCACCCTCGACGTGCGGGAGGAGGTCGAGAAAACCCTGGACCTCGTCGACTACCACCTGCGCAACCGCGGGATTGCGGTTGTGCGCGAGTTCGCTCCCCAGGTAC
>JAERMM010000229.1 GCA_016844585.1 Chloroflexota bacterium
AGGCTCACCGTCACCGAAGTACGCGAAGATCAGCCCGAGGTATTCCTCAGTCGGGTAGCCACGGATCTTGATGCGATTGCAGAAGGGCTCTGGCTCGGCGGGCTGCTCGATGCATTGCCCGGTCCCGTCGTACTTCCAACCGTGGTAGAAGCACCGAAGGTCGTCTCCCTCCACCCATCCGGTGGAGAGCTGCGTGCCGCGGTGCGCGCAGCGAAAGGCCACGACGTGTGCTTTTCCGGCTTCCTCTCCCCTTGAGAGCGGGTCAGGGTGAGGGCTGGCTTCACCTCTATACAGCGTGAAGTTCTCTCCCATGATGCGGATGGGCCTCGCACGGCCGGACTCGAGTTTCCGGCTTGCCTCGATCGGCTGCCAGAAGCGGCGCAAGTAGCGACCCGCGAGCGTGCCCGGGCCGGTGTGGACGAAATCCTCCCACTCCGGCTGGACCGCGGCTTCGGAATCTGGGCGAACCGGCGTGGCTACCATGCGCGGCACCTCCACACGACAGGCTTTGGCCATCATACAGCGAGTGGGGCGGCTGCTTTCCATTTGTCCAGTCGCCCGTCTGGCACTACAATCGCTCTGTGCCAACGCCAGGGAGAGAGTCATGGAGAGCATCCAGACGCCGGAGACACCGCGGCCGCATCACGGCGACGCTGAATGGAAGCCATCCCGCCTGCAGCGGGAGCGCGCGCGGGCGATTCCGCCGCCGTCAGACGAGCGAGCGCAGGTGGGAGGGCACAGCTTCCTGCCCTCAGTGTTGCAGGAGTTCGGCTTGGTCAAGGGCTTCAGCCACCTCGTTCTGGAGGTGACCGACCTGGAGCGCGCCGTGGCATGGTACACGGACATCGCCGGGCTCGACACCGTGGGATACGACCTGACGAATGAGGACCGACACCACGCGGCGCTGCAGCTCAACACCGGGCAGATGCTCATCCTGGTGCAGAGTGATCGCGTAGAGCGGGGCACGGGCGGCCTGCACCACGCGTTCATGATGACCCCCAACCAGTACCGCCGCATGATGGAGCGGGTACTCGCAGCCGGCTACGACCTAGTTGACATACGCGCCCAGTTCCGGGCGCACGGCGAGTACAGCATCAACATCGTCGATCCCGACGGCCACCGCATCCAGTTCCAGTGCAATAGCCCGGAGGCTCGCGCCATCATCAAGCCGGACGCGGGCGTGGTGGACTGCGGGCCCGCCACCGCCTATCGCGTCGGCGACGTGAAGCTCTTCAAGGAAGGCGACTTTTTCCTGGTCCGACGGCCGGAGGGCTTTCTGGCCATGACCCGCTGGTGCACGCACCTGAACGGGCGGATCATCTACCAGCGGGAGCACTGGCGCTTCTATTGCCCGTACCACCAGTCGACGTTCGACCGCTGTGGAAACCCGATCGGCGGCGAGCCGAACCTCACAGCGCTTCGCCTCAATGCGATCTCATTCTCGCCCGAGGGACACGTCCTCGTGGACACGGACGAGGTCATTCAACGGGACCTGTTCGACCCATCGCAAGCAGCCACTTGGGGGTCGGGGGTTGGGGGTCAGGAGCCAGCGGGCGCGTCGCCGTCCGCAACGGCCCCGTCCCCGACCCCCGGCTCCTGACCCCAACCCCACCGACGAAGGAGGTAAAGCAATGGCATTCGCGGAGAACTTCAGCCACAGCGGGATCGGATGCAGCAGCGACGTGCGCGAGGGCGAGGCGTTCTACGTCGACACGCTCAACGCGCAGCCGCATAGCTGGATCGGCCTCAACGTGGACGATCTGATGCATGCGCGTGGGCCGCACCCGTGCGTGATCGCCGGGGACTTTCTGTTCGTCACGTTTCCGCAGGCGGGCCCCGCGCGCGATCGGTCCGGCGAACGGCCGCGCGGCATCGGCGGTGCGCGTCACGCGTTCGCCGTGCCGAAGGAGCGATTCCCACAGTTTGTGGACCGGCTGCGCGAGCTGGAAACAGACTTCGAAGGGCCTGTTGCCCACCCCGAGAGCGGCCCACTGGGCGAGTCGGTCTATTTCACCGACCCGGTCGGCAACCATTTCGAGGTGTGCTGGCGTCGCGATGAGGACCACCAGTATCACCCAGTCATCGTCGGCGGAGACTGATGGGGAGTCCGTTCCGGATCGGCGCTCTGCTCGGCGCAGCGCTGGAGGTCCGGGACCTGGACGCCGCCGAGGCGTTCTACGGCGAGATTCTCGGTGAGAGCGCGCGCGTGGAACGGACGCGGGGCAGCTCCCACCTGGTGATGGGCCCCCAATTCCTGGAGCTGGTTCGGCGCGCCAGGCCACGGGTTTCCGCCGATACCGCGCAACACCACGCGTTGGTCGTGTCCGGCGCGCGGATTCAGCCTCTCTGCGAACGCTTGACCGGCGAGGGCCACCAGATCGGCTGGTGGCGCGAGGACCACCCGGCGGAGCGTACCCCGGCGCCGTACGTCGAGGACCCGAGCGGCAACCGTGTTCAGCTCGCCGGTGGCCGCTCCACGGGGATCTTCGACCACGTAGCCCTGGAGTTCGCTGACCTCGAGTGGGCCGAAGACCTGTACGTCCGCGTGCTGGGCGCGGAGATCGATCACTACCACGGCTGGAGCAGTGACCGCGGACCCGAGGTGGAAGCCTGGCTAGCCGGCACAGACCCCGCTGCTCCTTGGACCCGGTACACGCGTTTTTCCTTTCGGTCGCGAACTGACGAGGCTCACGCAACTCCGCAGCTCTACCTGCGTCTTGGCGGCGCCCGCCTCGCCATGTTCCTTGCGCGGCGGCACGTGCAGGAGCCGCCAGAAGAGGTCGTCCGCGGCACGCCGCGGCTCGTTTTTTCGGTCGATCGGCCGCCAAGCGAAGTCGCAGCGTACTTCGACGGCCGCGGCCGCGAGATCATCGCCGAGCGCTACCGTGGACGAACGATTCGCCACGAGACCGACGACGACAACATCTTCATTCGAGACCCGGGCGGTAACTTCATCGAGCTTCGCTACGGAGGGTAGACAAAGGGGGCTGAGGTCAGCTAGTCCTCCTATCGAACTGGGAGAGGAAAGGGGAGGGGGCACCTTGATCTTCAAAGGAACGTGGTCCGAGTCAAAGTGATGGGTGCCCTCACCTAGCCTCTCCCACTGCGGTGGGAGAGGAACAGTTGGCTCGCCCCTCGTGAGGGACAGATGTGCGTGACCGTTGGGAGGTAGACCTATGATCAAGACCAAACTTCTATTTATGTGGATCGCGCTGGCGGCGCTCGTCGTGGGCTGCGCGCCGGCCCCTTCCAGGTCAGGCGCTGGCGATGACCCGGGGGGGCAGCCACGGGCGGCCGCCCCGAAGACGCTGACGATGGCCGTGGAAAATGAGCCGAAGTTCCTCGCGGCTGGCTTCGGCGACTCGTCGGCCGACAAAGCGGCTAGCAACCTCCGCCTCGCCCTCAGCCAGCGGCTCGCGACCTTCGACGACCGCGGTGAGTTGCTCCCGATGCTGGCGGTCGAGCTGCCAAGCCAGGAGCGCGGAACGTGGGTGGTCCGCCCGGACGGCACGATGCAGACGACGTATCGGCTTCAGCCAGGCGTCACCTGGCATGACGGCGCCCCGCTCACGTCGGCAGACGTCGCGCTGGGTTGGCGAGTGATGGGGGACAAGGATTTTGGGCTCAGCGTGTCTGCAGTCACGCGGCTGATAACGACGATCGACACGCCGGACGATTCAACTTTCGTCATGGAGTGGGCGAGCCCCTACCCCAGCGCAAACGCCATCGTCAGCGATGACGTCGGCCCGCTGCCTGCGCACCTCCTGGGCGAGCAGTATCAGCGCGAAAAGGATCGCCTCATGGATCACCCCTACCTTTCACACGAGTTCGTCGGGTTGGGCCCCTACCGCCTCTCTGAGTGGGAGCGCGGCAGCCACCTCGTGCTCAAGGCGTATGACGGCTTCTACGGGGGCCGCGCGAAAATCGATACGCTGATCGTGCGTTTCATTCCGAACCCATCGACAGCCGTCGCCAACCTGCTGTCCGGCGTTGTCGACGGCATCCTGCCCCGCACGCTGGACTTCACACAGGCGATGTTCGTCAAGGACGAGTGGGCTCGGACTGGCAAGCATCCGGTGGCGATCGCGCAGCCGACCCACTGGCGGCAGGTATACGTACAGTTCAACGATCCGCGGCCCGTGGAGCTGCTCGACGTTCGAACCCGCAGAGCCGCTCTTTACGCTCTCGACCGACAGGGCCTGGTTGACACGCTCTTCGCGGGACAATCGCAGGTGTCGGACACATTCTTCCCGCCAGACGACGTCAAGTGGGATTGGGTGAAGGACGTGATCGCCCGGTATCCGTACGATCAGCGTCGAGCGCTCGATCTGTTCGGACAGGTCGGCTGGACGCGCGGGAGCGACGGTCTGCTCACGAACGCGGCGGGCGAACGGGTCACCTTCGCACTCTGGACGACGCTTGGCGCACAGTACGAACAAGAGATGGCGATCATGGGTGACAGCTGGAAGGCCGTTGGCATCACCGTTGATCCCCTCATCCAGACGCAGGCCCAGAACGCTGATAAGAAATTCGTCGCGTCGTTTCCGTCGTTCAACCCATCGCAGATCCCGATCAAGCAGGACCAGGTGCTGGCGCGGGTGTACGGACCCAATTGCGCGACCGAAGAGAACCGTTGGAACGGCAACAACCGTGGCTGCTCGAGCGTGCCGTCTCTTGACCGAGCCAACGAGGCGCTGCAGACCGCCATCGATCCCGTCCGGGTGCGCGAGCTGTACCGCGACTTCAACCGCATGCTCACGGAGGAGCTGCCGGTGCTTCCGCTCTATTTCAGCGTTCAGGTCGTCCTCTTCCGCGAGGGCGTGACCAACCAGAATTACGTCAATCAGCGAGCCATCGCTCGGCGTGCAGCCCGACACTCGATTCACACGTCGCGGCGAGCAAAGCTCCAGGCCGCCACCAGGAAGGTCGCGACCACGTAAAAGCACGACCATGCGACCATTGGGGCTGCGATGGGCGTGAGTGAGATGAACGGATTGCCGCGGCCGAGAGCCTGGGTCAGCAGCGCTGAGGCGGTTTCGGGCGCCAGAAAGTAGGCCACTCCGCGCCAGAGCTCGTCGGTCGGAATCAAGAGGCTCGTCACGATCCCCGCGGTCACCATGGCCTGCACGGAAAGCGCCTGTCCCACGGTTTCAACCAATCCTCCCATCCAGGCCAGGCCATATAGCATGAGCGGAAGGATGCCGCTGGCCATGTTCCCCAGGAAGGTCCCGAAAAGCAGGCGAAGACTGAGGATGGCGAGCCCCTGCAGCAGCAGCAGCGCGGCGGCCTCCACCGGTCGCGATGGGTAGTAGCCGACGGATAGACCAACCGCGAGGACCAGCCCGCCCGTAAGCAGAATCACGTAGAAAGCCACAAGTAGGCTTGCGCCCAACCACCGTCCGAACAGCACATCGAACCGACGGACCGGTCGGGCGAGCATCGCCTGGAGCAATCCGCTCTCGCCATCGTGGTGGGTGCTGGCGCCTGTTACGAAGACGGCCAGCAGCGCGATCACGAAGCTGACCATGTAGAACGCGAATATCTCCATCCCGAACGCGGAGGCCTGAGCCGCTGCTATTGACGGCGTGTGGTCTAGGATCAGGTGGCAGCCCCAGGCGATCAGGCCGATATACAGCAAGGCAAGCGTCAGCGTGATCGGCAGGAAGCGACTACGTGCCGCTTCGCGCATGGTCAAGCGGGCGAACGTCCACGCGGCCATCGTTGCTCCCCTCCACAAGCTCGACGAATAGCTGCTCCAGGTTCGACCGCCGCGGGAGAAGCTCCAGCAAGGTCACTCCCTGGCCGACGAGGAAGCGCGCCACGTCTCCAGCTTCCTCGGGGCGCGTCATCGCGAGGAGGAGATGGTCACCTGCCTGGCTGATCAAGCGCCAGTGACGGCGCAGATCGTCCAGGACCGCTGGGGTCAGTCCTTCCGCACGCACGTGCAGCTCGAGACGGTCCGTGAGCAGATCCTCAACGCGGCCCTCGCGCACCACCCGGCCACCATTGACGAAGGCAACGCGGTCGCACACCAGCTCGACCTCGCTCAGCAGGTGCGAATTCAAGAAGACGGTGACGCCGTCAGCCTTCAGCCGCTGGATGATGTTTCGCACGTCGCGCCGGCCGATCGGATCGAGGGCTGATGTCGGCTCATCGAGGATGACGAGTCGGGGCCTGCCCATCAGCGCCTGCGCCAGCCCGACCCGCTGCTGCATCCCCTTGCTAAAGGCGCCCACTCTGTCTCGGGCGCGATCGGCCAGGCCCACCAGCTCCAGCAGCTCGGTAATGCGCGCCTGCCGCTCGGCGCGCGGCACGCCGGCCAGCTCCCCGTGCACGTCGAGCAGCTCACTCGCGGTCAGCCATTCCTGAAAGCGAAACAGCTCGGGCAGATAGCCAAGCTCGCGGCGGCCCGCCCGGCTCCCGAGCGGGCGCCCCAGCACCGAGCCCTCGCCGCTGGTCGGATGGGCGAGACCGGTGATCAGCTTGACCGCCGTCGTCTTCCCCGCCCCGTTTGGGCCAAGAAAGCCGAAAATCTCTCCCGGTTGAACGGTGAGCGTGAGGTCGTGCAGCGCAACAGTGGCGCCGTAGACCTTCCTCAGGCCTGAGACGGAGATCGCTGGTTCGCGATACTGCTCAGTCTCGGCCGTTACGTCCCGCCGGTTCTCAGGGGACAGCACCGGTTCAGCTGTCACCGCACCGAGTTCGCGATGGACATGAGATCAGCCTCATTCAGGGCGCCCGCGGCCCCATAAACGACTCCGCCTGATTGCCACACGATGCCCCCTGCCAGCCGGCTGTTCTG
>JAERMM010000039.1 GCA_016844585.1 Chloroflexota bacterium
TGGAGTGGAGAACTACTTCTCCACACCGCGGGCGCCGATCGAGCGAATGGCGCAGGGCGGGAGCCTGGTTCTTGTCGAGGGCTCGGTTTCTGACCAACGTACCCTGGAGCGGGCTTTCAGCGCGGCGGCAATCGACACGGTGTATCACACGGCAGCGCAGGCCAGCGCAGATCCAGCGGCCGCGCCACCTTCATACACCGAGGAGACAAACTTCCGAGGACCGCGCATGCTCCTCGACGCCTGCACTTCCCACGCGATACCGCGCATCGTCTTCGCCAGCTCAATGAGGCTCTATCGCACTCCCTTGCCGCGAAGGCTCGCCGAGGGCTCTCCCCTCCACCCAACGGACGTAGTGCACCTGTCTCAGCTCTACGCAGAGATTCTCCTCGCGACTCACTGCCGAGCGAACGTGAGGTGTTCGGGTGTTGCGGCGCGCCTCGGCATCGTGCATGGGATTGGGCCCGTCATGAAGCATGATCCACGGTTCTTGGCGGCGCCGCAGCGCTTCTGCCTGCAGGCGATCAACCAGGAGCGCCTCTCGGTTGCTACCGGTCCGTCGACCAGGCTGGCATTTGTCCACATCGAAGATGCGGTCGAGGGCTTGCTGCGATGTCGCACGCTCGAAGGCGGCACGCGCCAAGCGAACGTAGGCAACGAAGTAAGGACCGTTGCTTCGATTGCCGAAGCGGTGCGGCGCGCAGCGGGGGGCCGTGGCATCGACGTTGGCATCGACTACCTGGGGCCCGCGCGGTCACACTCCAAAACCGAGGTGACGTCCGTTCTCTCTGAGACTGGCTTCACGCCACTCCGTCGATTCGAGGACTCGGTCGCCGAGCTACTGGATTTCTACGCCCGCGCCGCGACGAGGATGGACTAGAGTTGCGTCAGGGTCGATGCGAAACTGTCATCCTGAGCCCGCAGGCGAAGGATCCGTGCCTCGAACGGGTACGGATTCTTCAGGCTGCGGCCTTCAGAATGACAGGGACAGCGCACTAGCTCGGTGCGCGTCCTTGTGACCGGTGCTACCGGTTTCATTGGTCCGCATCTTGTCCTGCGCCTCGCCGGAGAGGGCCATACGGTGCTAACCACCTCACGGTCGCCCTCCGGTCCCAAGGGCGGCACGCTCCACATAGCACACGATTTCGCCAGCTCGGCGGCATTCCCAAACGTCGGCGCCCTCGATGCCGTTGTGCATCTGGCCGGCAATGGCGACGTCGCGTCCATCCGCGCCGATCCGGCCGCCGCCGCGCAAATCAATGCGCAGGGCACGCTCAACGCACTCCTCCTCGCCAGTCGTCACGACGCGTCGTTCGTCCTGGCGTCGTCTCAGCGCGTGTATCAGCCGAGGCCGCAACCTCTCGACGAGGACGCGCCTGCCATTCCGAGGGAGCCTTATGGGTACACCAAGCTGGCGGCTGAGCTGTACGTCGCGATGGCGGGCCGGCTCTTCGGGCTGCGCGGCACCATACTTCGATTCTTCACCGTTTACGGCCCCGGCCAGGTGGTTACGTCTGGCGTGAGCGGTATCGTGGCGATCTTTGGGCAGCGAGCGGTGGCAGGCGAACCCCTGCTCGTGATGAGCCACCAGCGCAAGGACCTGGTCGAGGTGAGCGATGCCGTGCAAGCTATCGCGCTCAGCCTGGGCGCGCCCAGCAGCCCGCCTCGGGCGTACAATGTCGCGACCGGCATGCCGACGAGCGTGCTCGATCTGGCCAGAGCCGTGAAACATGCCGCCGACAGCGACTCGGAGATCGTCGAGGACTTCTCAGAAGGCGATCCAGGCAGCCTGGTGGCCGACATCTTCCGCGCGCGCCTCGAGTTGGGCTACCAGCCCCAAGTCACACTCATCGAAGGACTTCACCGCTATGTCGAATGGCTCCGAGCGTCTCGCCCGCGTACTGCTTAAAGCGCGGCCGACCCTCACCCAGCTTAGCGATCGCTTTGCTCCTCCCTGGCCTCAGGGGCTGGAGCTGTATCTGGACAAGGTTGACGTCGCAACGGAAGAGGCGTGCGACGAGATCGCCGAGCGCATCCACTCGTACGATCTGCCGGCCGATTTTCCCATCGTCGTCGAGGGCCCGATTCGCTCGCTGGACAACGAGTACGTGGACCTCAGCGCCTGCACGCCAGCCAGCCGCGAGCTGGTTCACCGCCTCGGCCGGGTCGCCGTCGCGATCGGTGCCGAGGCGGTGAACATGCACGCGATCATGCCGCGCTTCACGCTGACGGACGACGACTGGACGCACCGACAGAAGCACTTCGACGCCTGCATGGAGTTTATCGAGTTCTACGTTGATGCCTTGGGCTCGATGGGCGTCACGCCGATCATCGAGAACGTTCCACCGGTTCTGCGCATGCGAGAGTCGGCCTACCTGTATACGCCGCTGGGAATGGCACCCGAGGACGTTGCCTGGTTCGTCGAGCGAGCTCCGGGCTTGATGGTCACGCTGGACGTTTCCCATGCGCAGCTCTACGTCAACGCCCGCGGCATGGCCGAGCGCGGCGAGGGCGATCCCGAAGTCGAGCCGCTGATGCGCTACCTGCGTCACCTGCCGACAATCGAATCCGTCGAGACCTTCATCGACGTTCTCGGCCCATCGATCTTTGAGGCGCACATCTCGAACGCCAGCGGTCTGCTCGGCGAGGGCGCGCGCTACGGCGAGGGTGATATCGACATGGAACGCGTCATTAGTCGACTCGCCCGCATTGCACGCTACCTCATCACCGAAACGCTGGAGCCAGACAACGACCGCGCGGTCTACATGCGCGAGGCGCAACTCGGCATGACTGCCGTGATCGAGCGACTGCAGGGTGGGAGCCTCCATCACCCTGACCCCCTCCCAGATGGAGAGGGGGCTTCCCAGCGCTGAGCGGCGCGATGGGCGACCCGTTCCCCGACGAATATCTGACTGCACTGCTCGGTCGGCCGCTGTGTCATATTCCAACCGAGGCGGCCGAAGGTAAGATTCGGGGCGGCCGGGTTCTCGTCACCGGCGCTGGTGGGTCCGTGGGGAGTGCCCTGGTGCGGGCCCTCGCGGGACTGCACCCCGAGCGCATCATCGCGATCGACAGCCACGAAGCCTCTCTGTTTCGGCTTGGCCGCGACACCCTGCCCGCCGCGCCGATCGAGCTGCGCCTCGCAGACATCCGAAATCAGGCGAAGCTCACGCGCATCTTCGTCGAGACGCGACCCAATCTCGTCTTTCATCTTGCCGCTTACAAGCACGTTCCTCTCGGCGAGCAGGAGCCGGACGAGCCCGTCAGCGTGAACGTGTTGGGAACAGAGGCGCTCCTGCAGGCCGCGAGCGAGGCCGGGGTTCAGGAGGTTGTCTACCCGTCAAGCGACAAAGCGGTGAATCCGCCGAGCATCTACGGAGCAACCAAGCGCCTGGCCGAAGCATTGCTCGACTTCCACGCCGGCAAGGCCGATACCCCTTCGATTCACGTCGTGCGTTATGTGAATGTGATCGGGTCGAGCGGCAGCGTCATCGAGAGCTTCTTCGCCCAGGCTCGGGCCGGCCAGCCGCTGACCATTACGGACCAGGCGATGACCCGCTACTGGATGGCGATGAGTGAAGCGATCGCCGTGCTCTGGCACGCGATCGGACTGCCGTCTGGATCAAAGACCGTGCTCGATACCGGCGTGCCGGTCGCCGTCCGCGAGATGGCGGCGCGGGTCAGCCGACTTGTTTCAGGTGCCGACGCAACTCCGGATCTGATCTTCACAGGCGCTCGACCCGGTGAGCGCCTGGCGGAGGAGCTGTCCAGCGCGACAGAGACGCTTGTGCGCGTTGCTGGGGATCCCGTGCTTCGCATCGAACAGTCGGGCTGGGATCAGCTCAAACCGCGGGTGCCGAGCATGATCAAGGAGGTTCGTGAGCTGCTCGCGATGGCCACGAATGCGGCGCTGCGGGCCCGCGTCATGGAGATGGCGCATCAGCTACAGTAGGGCTCGTGACCATCGAGCTGTGGCTCTTGCTGGTTCTGGTTGTCGCCGCGGGATCGGCCGTTCCCCTGGTGGTCGTCGCGGAGTCCCTGGGCCGGCGCCTGGGTCTGGTCGACCTGCCGCGACGCGGCGAGGTCCAGCGCCACAGCGTCCCCCGCACCGGTGGCTACGGCGTCTGGTGCGCATTCTGGCTCACGATCCTCGTAAGCTTCATCATCGCGCCTCCGGACCTCGAGCGACTCTCCGCGGATAATTGGCGCCTCGTGGGTGTGCTCCTTGGGGCCATCGCCCTTCTGCCGCTCGCAGCGGTAGACGATCTGCGCCGCCTCGGCCCCGGTCCACAGATCGTCGGACAGGCAGTGGCTGCGACGATCCCGGTTTTGTTCGGCCTCCGGATGGAGGAGATAGCGACGCCCTGGGGAATCGTCGGCCTCCCTGACGCGCTGGCAATCGGTTTCGCCATCCTGTGGATCGTCTCGATGATCAACGCGATCAACCTCATCGACTCGATGGATGGGTTGGCGGGTGGGATCACGAGCGTTGCCAGCCTCGTGCTTTTCGTGCGGACGCTCTGGTTTGGGCAGGCCTCGATAGCCGTACTGCCGCTTGCGCTATGTGGCGCCAGCTTCGGTTTCCTGGTCCGCAACTGGCATCCGTCGCGTGTATTCCTGGGATCTTCCGGGGCGCTCTTCCTCGGCTATATGTTGGGCGTGATCACGCTCGTCGGCGGAGCGAAGATCGGTACCGCGTTCCTGGTGCTAGCGGTACCGATTCTTGACGTTGCCTGGGTGGCGTACCGTCGCGTGTCACAGGGTCGATCGCCCTTCCGAGGTGGGGACGCCGAGCACCTGCCGCACCGTTTGCGGCTGCTCGGCATGTCGGATCCGGCGATCGTGCTGAGCCTATACGGCGTTTGCGCGGCTATCGGTGCGGCGGTGCTGTTCATGCATTCAACGGCGCCGACGATCGAGAAGGCTTATCTCGGTGCCGTCGTGGTTTTGGGCGTGCTCGCGCTGCTGGCGGTTGTGGCGCGCGTCAGCACGCGCAAAAGCGTTGCTAAACGTCCGCTAGCGGGCGACTGACGTCGCGCTGGTTTCGCGTACGACGGTTACCTTGACTTCTCCCGGGTACTGAACGGTGTCCTGGACCTTTCGGGCGACTTCGCGGGCGAGGCGGGCCGAGCCTTCGTCGTCGATCATGTCTGGCTTGACGAAGATGCGTAGCTCTCGGCCGGCCTGGATGGCAAACGTCTTGTCGACGCCGGGGAACGAGTAGGCAACCGCCTCCAAGGCCTCGATGCGTTGGGTGTAGCGCTCCGGGCTCTCGTGGCGTGCGCCGGGACGAGCGCCACTGATGGCGTCGGCGGCCTGCACGATAACCGCCTCGACAGTCACGTCCTCCGGATCGCTGTCGTGGTGTTCCACGATTGCGTCCGCCACCAGGTCTGATTCGCCAAACCGGCGCGTTAGGTCGGCGCCGATCACGTGGTGCGGTCCCTCGACCTCGTGGCCCATGACCTTGCCAATATCGTGTAGCAGCGCCGCGCGCGCAGCGATGTTCGGGTCCGCGCCAAGCTCGCTCGCTAGCATTCGCGCGACACGTGACACCTCGACCGAGTGTTTGAGCTGATTCTGTCCGTAGCTGGTGCGGTATTTGAGTCGACCGAACACCTTGAGGATCTCTGCATGCAACCCATGAACGCCCGCGGCTTTCGCCGCTTCGCCGCCAGCTCGCAAGATGCCGGCCTCAACGTCGATCGCTGCCTTGGCAACGACCTGCTCGATCCTTTCGGGGGTGATTCGGCCGTCGGCGACCAGCTTCGTGAGTGACAGGCGCGCGATCTCGCGCTTTACCGAGTCGAAGCTATTTACGAGAATGACGTCTGGCGCCTCGTCCAACATGAACTCGACGCCAGTGGCAGCCTCGAGCGCCTTGATATTTCGACCTTCACGCCCAATGACTCTACCCTTCGCCTCAGCGTTGGGGAGCTTCACCACCGTCATCGATGGCTCCGCGAGGCTGTCGGGGGGCAGCCGTTCGATGGCCAGAGCGATGGCGCTGCGCGCGTTCTCGTCGGCCGAGAGTCGCGCCTGGTTGATGATGGCCCGCGTCCGCCTGCCGGCTTCCTCGCGCATCTCCCAGTCGAGGCGGCCGAGCACTTCCTCACGCGCCTCGTCACTGCTCAGGCCGGCCACCTCCTGGAGCTGCCTGAGCTGTTCCGCCCGCAGATCCTTGACCTCCCGAGAGCGCCCCTTGAGCGCCTCTTCCTCGTCGGTAATGGCGCGGTTCCGTTGCCCGACGGCCGAGGACTTCCGCTGCAAGCTGTCCTCATGATTTTGTACTCGCTCTGCGTCCGCCTCCAGGTCCAGGCGCAGCTCGGCCGCGTCTTCTTCGTACATGGCACGGATCGCCTGCGCCTCTTCCGCGGCGGCGATCCGAAGCTGCCCGCACTCGGCCTCCACATCGACGAGCTTCCGCCGCGCCTCGGCTTCGGCCTCAGCCGACCCGTTCGACTTTGTCCGCCGCGCCAGGAACACGCCGGCGCCAACGCCTCCGGTCAAACCTATCGCCGCGGGAACGATCAGCCCTATGTCTATCATCGTCTGGCTCCTTCAGGGTAGTCAATCTCGACACCCCACCCGAACGGCCCTCAACCAGAGGAAACTCAAACCTCAGTGCCTGAAATGGCGCTGATGCGTAAATATCATAGCCATATGATGCCGGTTCGCCGCCTCGATCACCTGCGGATCACGGATCGACCCACCTGGTTGAATAACCGCGGTTACGCCGGCCTCGGCAGCGCGCTCCACTCCATCCGGGAACGGGAAGAACGCGTCCGATGCCATAACTGATCCTACAGCACGCTCGCCCGCCTTGCGGCAGGCGATATCGACGCTATCGACCCGGCTCATCTGCCCGGCGCCTACGCCAGCGAGTGACAGCTTTCGTGCAAGCACGATCGCATTGGAACGGACGTGTTTGCACGCCCTCCAGGCAAAGAGCAGGCCAGTCAACTCCTCAAGGGTTGGGTGACGCGCCGTGACCACCTCGCGGGAAACGGCGCCCTCCGGCACGATGTCGCGAGTCTGAACCAGGAACCCGCCTGAGACCCGCTTGTAGTCGAGATCGATTGGCTGACCGGGTTCAGGGCGATAGTTCGGTGGCTGCGCCTCGGTCCGCATCACACGCAGGTCCTTCTTCTTTTTCAACAGCTCCAGGGCCTCGGGCGTGTAGCTGGGAGCTATCAGGTCCTCGAAGAAGACCGGAGCGATCTCGGCCGCCGTGGCGCGATCAACCTCACGGTTGAGCGCAACCGCGCCGCCGAATGCCGACTGAGGGTCGCAATCGAGCGCCCGGCGAAACGCCTCAGCCAGATCCTCGTCGCACGCGAGCCCGCAGGGGTTACCGTGCTTGATGATCGCCGCCGTCGGGGCCGCGAAATCGGTGACGACGGTCCAGGCCGCATCAATGTCCAGCGTGTTGTTGTAAGAGAGCGGTATGCCGTGGAGCTGCTCTGCCGCCGCGACACCAAGTGACAGTCTCCGCGTCGAAAGGTCGCGGTAGAACGCCGCGAGCTGGTGAGGATTCTCTCCGTATCGCAAGCTCGCCACTTTGTCGAGCGCGATCGTAAAGGTCTGCGGAAACAAATCGTCGTAGGGCCGCAAGTACGTGGCCACGCAGGTGTCGTACGTCGCGCAGTGCTGAAAGGCCTTCGCAGCGAGCCGCTGGCGGGTGTCGTCGCCCACCCCGCTTGGCCGTCGAAGCTCGTCCATAACCGTCGAGTAATCTTCCGGATCGCAAACGGCGAGGACGTCGCGGTGATTCTTCGCGGCCGCCCGGAGCAGTGTCACTCCACCAATGTCGATGTTCTCGATCGCCGTCCCCATCGTGACCCCGGGATCCTGGATGGTCTCGATAAACGGATAGAGATTGCAAACAATGATGTCGATCGGACCAAACCCATGCGCTTCAAGCTCCGACATGTCGCTCGGCTCACTCCGCCGCGCCAGGATGCCAGCATGGATCGCGGGGTGGAGTGTCTTGACCCGCCCACCCAGCATCTCCGAAAGACCGGTCAGCTCCTGAACTGGGCGTACGGCGAGGCCGGCCCCCCGAAGCAAGTCCTCGGTCCCTCCAGTGGAGTACAGCTCGACGCCGATCTCCAGCAGATACCGCGCGAACTCGACCACGCCGGTCTTGTCATAGACACTCACAAGTGCGCGCATCAACACTCCCGCTGATTTGTCGCTTCGGGATTAGCTCGGCAACGGCCATTTTACGGCAGAATGCGCACCCGACGGCCTTCGAGGCGCAGCCGGCCCTCGGCTATGAGCTGGATCGCGGCCGGCAGGAGTCGGTACTCCGCCTCATGCACCCGTGCCAGCAATGTCTCCTCGGTGTCATTGTCGTCAATCGGGACGCTTTCCTGAAGGATGATCGGCCCCGAATCCGCGTCGGGGAACTCGATGGCCAGAAAGTGTACGGTGCAGCCGGTCACCTTCACGCCATGAGCCAGGGCGTCCCTGACGGCGTGCATTCCGCCCCCAAATGCCGGCAGCAGCGAGGGGTGCAGATTGATCATTCGAAACGAGAACTGCTTGACGAATCTATCGCTCAAAATCTGGTCGAATCCCGCCAGAACAACGAGATCGACTCCGTGATCCTCCAGACATCGAGCCATCCCCTCCTGCTGGGCGTCGCGACTCGTGAATTCGCCACGGCTGAGGACAACACACGGGACGCCACGCTCTCGTGCAAAGGCAAGTCCGGGCGCCTCGGGTCGATTCGAGATGGCGACGCGCACTTCGGCGTCCAGAGTCCCCGCTTCGCAGCGGTCAAGAATCGCACGAAGATTCGTGCCCTGGCCGGAAAGGAGGATGCCGACTGGCAGCTTGCCCACTCCGGCGCGGGGCGAGGTCATGGGCAGAACGTTCAGGAGTTGGTCACACACGCCCTCTGGCGCCCTCGAGCACCAGCTTGTCGAAGTCGAGCTGAACAGGCATCGGATACTCTCCGGTGAAGCATGCGTGGCACAGGCGCTCGCCTGGTAGGCCGATTGCCTCGATCATCCTGTCGAGGCTCAAGTAACCGAGGCTGTCCGCTCCGATGTGCTTGCAGATCTCCGGCACCGTCATGTTCGCGGCGATCAGCTCTTCACGCCGCGCGGTGTCGATCCCCAGATAACACGAGTTGACCATCGGAGGCGAGGTGACGCGCATGTGCACCTCGCGGGCCCCGGCGCGGCGCAGGAGCGCCACGGTGCTCGGCGTGGTGGTACCGCGCACGATGCTGTCATCCACAACGACGACGCTTTTCCCTTCGAGGACTTCGGGCAAGGGGTTGAATTTTAGCTTCACGCCGGACTCTCGCAGCCGCTGGTCCGGCTGGATAAATGTGCGGCCGATATAGCGATTCTTGATGAGCCCCTCGCGGTATGGCAGGCCGGAGCCGCGAGCGTAGCCGACGGCGGCCGCGGTCGCGGAGTCCGGCACCGGCATGACGAGGTCCGCATCGACCGGATGCTCCTCGGCTAGCGCAGCCCCCATCCGCTCCCGCGCCAGATAGACGAGGGTTCCGTTGATCACGCTATCTGGTCTCGCGAAATAGATGTACTCGAAGCTGCACATAGCATTCCGCGCTGCGCTGGTGTCCATGTAGACGGAGCGGGGACCGTTCTCGTCGATGATCATGATCTCGCCCGGCTGTATCTCGCGCAGAAGCTCTGCGCCGATCGGGCCCAGCGCACAGGATTCTGATGCGATCACCCATGAGCTGCCGAGGCGACCCAGGCAGAGCGGTCGAATCCCGTAGGTGTCCCGGACCGCAATCAACTCGCGCTTCGTCATCATGACCAGGCTGAACGCGCCCTTGACGAGCGGCATCGTCTGCCGAATTCGCTCCACCCAGTCGCGGCCGGGAGCCGTTGCGCACAGGCGGGCAATCGTTTCGGAGTCGGTCGATGAGGTGAGGGGTGCCCCGCGCTCGATGACCCTTTCGGCCAGGTACGGTGCGTTTACGAGGTTCCCATTGTGAGCCACCGCAAGTGGTCCGAGATCGCTCTCGACGACGATCGGCTGTGCGTTCTCGACGCAGCTCGATCCCATCGTGGAGTAACGCGTGTGCCCGATGGCGATGTGGCCGGTCAGGTTGGCCAGATCGGCCTCGGAGAAAACCTGGCTGACCAGCCCCATCTCGGCGAAGAGCCGGATCTCGGAACCGTCTGCCGTCGCAATGCCAGCGCTCTCTTGTCCGCGATGCTGCAGCGCGTACAGCCCGAAAAAGGTCAGCCGAGCGACGTCCTCTCCCGGCCCATAGATTCCGAAGACTCCGCAGGCTTCGTGCATCCTGTCCGTGTCGACCGACATCTGCTCTCCTTCAGGACTCTGATAGGTGGTCGAGCGCGTGCTCCCATCGGGCACGCGCCTCCCCGAGCGACACGGATAGCGTGTTTTGAACCAGTATGTGTTCCCCTTTGGCCTCGCCGAGTCGAACCGCGGCGACACTCCACCGCTCAGCAACCTGCTCCACGCGGGATGCCTGTTGCTCGGCGATGCCTACGATTATCCGTGAAGGCGCTTCCCCGAACAATACGGAGTCGATTCGTCCGAGGACGCCATGCGCCAGGTCGTCGACCCACTTCCCGTCGCAGCGAACTCCAACCGACGATTCGAGCGCAAGCTCCGCCAGTGAGACAGCCAGACCACCCTCGGAAACGTCGGTCGCCGTACTCGTGACGCCATCTGCGATCAGCTCGTGCACGCATTCCTGGACGCGACGCTCGAGGTCGAGGTCGATCGTGGGCGCCGCACCGTCGGTCTGGCCGTGGATGTAAATGGCGTATTCACTGTAGTCCAGCGCGGCCTCGATGGGACCGATCAGCCAGAGCGCCTGGCCCATCTGGAGCGTCGCGCTCGCGTGACGCTCGACGTCGTCGATCACGCCGAGGGCCCCAATGACCGGTGTTGGCTTGATGGACTCGCCCTCGATCTCGTTGTAGAGCGAGACGTTGCCGCTGATGATCGGCACACCCAGCGCAAGACACGCCTCGCGCATGCCTTCGACGACCCCTTCCAGGGCTGCCCAGACGTGCGGACGCTCCGGGTCGCCGAAATTCAGGCAGTCGGTGAGCGCCACCGGTCGTGCGCCGGCGCACGCAACGTTTCGACATGCCTCCGCCACAACCCAGGCGCCGCCAACGCGCGGGTCCGCGGCGCACACGCGGCTGTTGCCGCCGATTCCGAGCGCGAGCGCCTTCGACGTTCCTTTTACACGCAGCACCGCGGCGCCCCTGCCAGGGGGAACGACCGTGTTCGTCTGGACCATGTGGTCATACTGGTCAAACACCGGCCGCCGGCTGCAGAGATTCGGCGAAGCAAGGAGGTCCAGGAGGACAGCGCCCAGGTCGGATGGGCACGGGGGCCAGGGGTCGGGAGTCGGGGGTCGGGGGGAGACGAGGCCCGCTTCCCCGGCCCCCGTCACCCGTCCCCCGACCCCTGGTCCCCGACCCCCGACCCCCGCATACTCCGGCGCTCCGCCGGAGAGAAGCTTCGCTGGAACCTCCGCAAGAGATGCCGCGCCGTCGCAAACACGGACGAGGCCATCGTCCGTTATGCGTCCGATGACGTCCGAGCGAAGCTCCCATCGGTCGAACAGGGCCCGGACCCGCGCTTCGGCGCCCTTGCGCACCACCACGAGCATGCGCTCCTGCGACTCTGAGAGCATCACCTCCCACGGCGTCATGCCTTCCTCGCGGCGGCTTACCCACGCGACGTCGATCTCGATTCCGCAGCCACCGTGCTCCGCCATCTCCGAAGCCGAGCCGGTGAGGCCGGCCGCGCCCAGGTCCTGCATCGCGACGATGTCGGGATCGGTCACCAGGTCCAGACAGGCCTCGATGAGAAGCTTCTCGAGGAACGGGTTACCGACCTGAACGGCGGGGCGTCGTTCCTCGGAGTCCCGGTTGAGCTCGGTTGACGCGAAGCTGGCTCCCGCGATGCCGTCACGGCCGGTCGCGGAACCGATCAGAAGAACCGGATTGCCGATGCCGCTGGCCCGCGCAGTGACGATCCGCTCGTGCGGCGCCACGCCGAGGCAGAGCGCGTTGACGAGCGGATTGCCCGTGTAGGACGGATCGAACCAGATGGCGCCGCCAACGGTCGGCACGCCGACGCAGTTTCCATAGAAGGAGATCCCGCCCACGACCCCGCCCAGGAGGTACTGCGTGCGGGCAACACCCGGATCCCCAAAGCACAAGGCGTCCATCAGCGCGATCGGACGGGCGCCCATAGTGAAAATGTCGCGCAAGATGCCGCCGACGCCAGTGGCTGCCCCCTGGAACGGCTCGACAGCGCTGGGATGGTTGTGCGACTCGATCTTCATGACGGCCGCAAGCCCGTCGCCGATGTCCACCACGCCGGCGTTCTCACCCGGCCCCATGAGCACGTGAGGGCCGGTCGTCGGAAGGCGACGCAGCAGCGGCTTCGAGTGCTTGTAAGAGCAATGCTCGCTCCACAGCACGCCGAACATGCCCAGCTCCAGGTCATTGGGCTCGCGACCAAGTTGTTCGCGGATAAGAGCATATTCGTGTGCGGTCAAGCCTACGGCGGCCGGAGAAAGTGGTTCAACAGCCGTCAAGAGGAGAAAGCCAGCCGCGGTCGATGCCCTTCACTGGCGGCCAGGCGCGCCGCTTCGAAGATGAGCCGTCCATCGGTGCCGCCGAGGATTGGCTCGGCGCAACGCTCCGGGTGCGGCATTAGGCCGAACACGTTCCCGGCTTCGTTGCAGACAGCGGCGATATTGGATATCGAGCCGTTCGGGTTAGCGGACCCTGTGATCGCCCCGTCTGAGTCGCAATAGCGCAGCACGATCTGCCGACGCGCCTCCATGGCTGCAAGCGTCGGGCCATCGACAAAGTAGCTGCCCTCGTGGTGGGCGATTGGCATGCGGAGCACGCGGCCGCCCGTCAGGCCACCAGTGAATGGCGTGGCGTCCGACTCCACGCGCAGGTTGACCCAGCGACAGACGAAGCGGAGCCCAGCGTTCTGCATCATCGCGCCAGGTAGAAGACCAGCTTCGACGAGCACCTGGAATCCATTGCAGATCCCCCACACCAGGCCACCATCCCCTGCGAACCGAGTGACGGACTCCATGATCGGTGAGAATCGCGCGATGGCCCCAGCCCGCAGGTAGTCGCCGTGGGCAAAGCCGCCGGGGAGGATGACGCAGTCGTAAGGGGAAAGGTCTGTGTCCTGGTGCCACAGCAGATCGGCTTGCTCACCAAGCACGTTGGAGAGGACGTGGATAGTGTCGAGCTCGCAGTTGCTCCCTGGGAAAACGACGACCGCGAACCGCACGCGCACCCCCGCATCAGTGCGCTCGATTCTACCACGGGGCGACGGGCCCACCGTCGGTCGCCCCGGCAGACGGTGGGACAAGTATCATCGAGGTGTCTGAGGTCCGTTACACAATGGTCAATGAGCGATCCGGTGAGCCAGGAGGCGGCGTATAATCCAACGGAGGGCGAAATTTGGACGCTTCCACTGCTCCGCGCGACACTTCCACCGCTCCACGCGTGGAACCGGCATTGATAGC
>JAERMM010000230.1 GCA_016844585.1 Chloroflexota bacterium
GGCTACTGGGCGCCCGGCTTCATAGAGGGCCCGCAAAACTGGCACTTCTTCCCCGCCTATGGATGGGCGGTGGCGCGTTTGTCCCTGCCGTTCGGTGGGCCGCCGGCGGCGCCAGCCGTCGGCGTTGCGTTCAGCCTGTTCTGCATGGTCATCGGTCTGCTCGTCGTGCGTCAGCTCGCTCGCGACATGCACATACCAGACCTGCTGGTGGTCGCGCTGCTGTTGGCCTACCCAAGCTCCTTTTTTCTCAACGCTGTCTACACCGAGTCGATGGTCCTCGCTTCCACGGCGATCGCCCTCTTGGCCGCCCGCCGGAGAAAGCTGTGGGTCGCAGGTCTCGCGGCTGCCGTCGCGACTCTGACGCGTGGGCCGGGAATCCTGTTGCTGCTGCCGATAGGCATCATCTGGCTCGATGGCATGCGCACTCGGCCCAGGCCGTGGCTCGCGGCCATCCCCCTGACTCTTCCGATCGCGGCCCTTGGTCTGCTTATGGTGATCATCGGGAATACGACTGGCGATCCCCTCGCCTTTGTCCATGACCTGCCGAGCTGGAATCGCAGCAGCGCATTGCCCTGGGAAACCCTTGCCGGCGCCTTGCGGCGACCGTTCGCGGATGTGCACCCATCGACCTGGTACTTAACGCCGGTAGACACCGCCGCCGCCCTCCTGGGGCTGGCGACCTCCGCGTATCTGATCTGGCGAAGGCAGTTTGCGCTGGGCGTCTATGGCCTGGCCCTCGTCGCGTTGCCGCTTTCGAGCGGACTTGTTGCTGCGATCAACCGATACACGCTGGTCAACATCCCCATGTTCCTCGTGCTGGCGAGCATCACGGGGCGGCGCGAGTGGCTGCGAACCAGCGTTCTCATCGGATTTGCGACCCTTCTCGGGCTGGAGACGGCGCTTTTCGCCGTTGGTGTGCACTCCATCGACTGAGCCGGTGGCGGGAGCTCGGTGGCCGGTTGTCGCGCCGGGTCCCGGCCGTCGGCTACAATCGCTCGGCGACCGGGGACGCCGACCGAGCACGCGCAACGGTTATCGGGTGACCGGGGCTTATATCCCCAGCGCTGCGCGGCGCTCCTGAGAGACTCTTGGCGCGGTTCCACCGATTCCCCCTCCTTCTGTTTTTTGCCCTCATGGTCCTCCTCGGCTTCATTCCGCCAGGCTCCGTCTCCCACCTATCGGCGATTGATGCAGTTGCGCTCGCTCCGGTGACCGATCCCGACGACCGTTGGGGGTTCAACGCGGTGTATCCGGATCCGGCCTCGGGTCGCCTCGCGCGGGAGGCGGGAGCGAGGTGGAATCGATGGGAGTTCCGCTGGGACGTGGTCGAGGCAACGCGCGGCCAGCCCCGCTGGGGCGACTATGACACTCTCGTAAACAGCACCATTGCGAACGGGTTGAAGGTCCAGGGCATCCTCATCAGCGTTCCTGCCTGGGCCAAGGACAGTAAGTCACTCCCACAGGGGCTCAACCTGGCCTGGGACAACCCCCAGAATATCTGGGGCCGTTTCGTTCGCGACGCGGCGACTCGGTACAAGGGGAAGATCAAGCACTGGGAGATCTGGAACGAGCCGGACTACGCCGACCTCTTCTGGGGCGGAACCGTCGCCGACTATTACCAGATGCTGAAAGTCTCGTATCTGACGATCAAATCGGTCGACCCGGAGGCTCAGGTACTGATGGCAGGCCTGGCCTACTGGACAAATGAAACGTTTCTGGAAGAGCTCCTCAGGATCATGATGGCCGATCCTACCGGGCGGGCGAACAAGTATTACTTCGACGTGCTCGTCTATCACACCTACAGTGGGCCAAATGGCGTGCTGGATCGCACCGCCCAGGGGCGCCAACAGTTGATCAATACCGTTGGGGTCAAGCCGGTCTGGATCAACGAGACGAACGTTCCCGTCTGGGAGGAGTCCCGGCTCAACAACAATCAGCACTTCCCATGGTCTGCCACGTCCGTCGAGCAGGCCTCGTACATGCTGCAGACGTTCGCCTACGCGGTTGCCGCCGGGGTGGAAAAGATATTTGTTTACAGGCTGAAGGACGACTTCCGGGAGGATCAGGCGTTTGGAGTGGTGCGTGACAACGGCACGCTCCGCCCCGCGTTTCCCGCCTATCAAACTGCGACCCGCTACCTATCGCACGCTCAATCGGGCAGCATCCTTCGCCAGGCGAGCGTTGAGCAGGTTCTCGTGCGGCGCCCTGGCGAGCGCGTTTCCGTCGTCTGGAACCGCACGACCGTGCGGACGACTGGTCGCGTAGGCGCTCGGGTCACATCGGCCACGCTGGTCGACCAGGGCGGATCGACCAGCAATGTGCGCACCACCGCCGGCCAGTTCCAGCTCGACCTCCCAGCCGCTACGGCGGTCAACGATTCGGACGCATCCGCCCCGCTCATTGGCGGGCCACCATTCATCCTCGTCGAGGCTCTGCCCCAGGCCCAACAGACGGCGGAAGACTCGAGTCCCCTGATTGGATTCGGCGGTGATTGGCCCCTGGTCAGGGCGGACGGTCCGAGTGGAGGCAGCGTTCGCCGCACAGACCGACCCGGATTGGGCGCCGCTATTGCTTTCGAGGGTACGTCGGTAACCTGGGTCACTGCGAAGGGCCCTGATCGTGGCATCGCTCGGGTTGAGGTCGATGGCGCTCTCCAGGGTGAGATTGATCTCTACAACGGTCAGCTCTTATGGGACTGGCCTCTTACATTTGGGGACTTCAGCCCCGGAACTCACAGGTTGACCGTTACGGCCACGGGCCGCCGGAACGACTCCTCTGCTGGCGTATTCGTTGACGTCGACTCCTTTGCGGCGGCCAGCCTGCAGGCCGCGCCGCCACCGCCCACGCCGACGCCGGCGCCCACCGCAACGCCGACAGCCACGCCCACGCGCACGGCAACTCCGACGCCCCCGGTGACTGCTACGCCTCAAGCAACACCCACGCGGACGCCGACCCCCACCGTTGTCCGTCAGCAAGCCGCGGCCTATGAAGCCGCGGGGACGCTCGCGACGCGGCTTGCGCTGCCCCTGGTGATGCGCGCCGCGGATGGCTGGAGTACGCTGATCTCGGTGCAGAACCGCGGGCCTTCGCCGGGCGACGTGAGCGTTCAGTTTCTCAATGATGCCGGGGCGCAGGCGGCCGTTTTCTCGGTCCAGATTCCTGCCGAAGGCTCAACCTTGATTGATCCGCGGTCCGTCGCGGAGTTGCCGGACGGCTTTGTTGGAGCGGCTGTGGTTGAAAGCGCCCAGCAGGTCGCGGTCGCAGTCCGTGAGATCCGCGAGGACGCTGACGTGCTCGCCTACACCGGGGCATCCTCGGGTGGAGCAACCGTCTACGTTCCGCTCCTGTTCAAGTCGTACAACGGCTGGCAGACGGTGCTTTACGTCCAGAATCTCGAGGATGTCGTTGTCCCGATCACGGTCACCTATCGGCCGACCGGCCTGGAGGGAGGGCCGTGGATCGAGGAAACGCTTCTGCCTCCAGGGTCTGCCGCGACTTTTATCCAGGAGCTCAACACGGACCTGCCGGACGGTTTCGTTGGCTCCGCGGTAGTGCAGACCTCCCCGGACGTCCGCATCACCGCAATGGTCAACGAAGTGCATGAGCGTCGCAGCGGCATGGCTTACGAAGGGGCGCCGCTAGGGAGCCAGACGCTCAGCGCTCCCCTTCTGTTCAAAAATTCTGGAGGCTGGAGCACGGGAATCCAGGTGCAGAACGTGGGCGATACGACAACCGACGTGACGGTGGCATATCGCGCGACCGAAGGCGATGGGCGATGGAGCGAACAGGCCTCAATGACTCCCGGTGGCACCGTAACGTTCTTCCAACCCGGCAACCCTGACCTGCCTGAGGGCTTTGTGGGCTCCGCGGTACTGACCTCGTCGTCGGCGCCGATCATCGCCATCGTGAACCAGGTCAACCCGGTGCGTGACGTCGCAATGACCTATGACGCGCTGCGAGAAGGAACGCCCGTGCTCAGCACGCCGTTCATGTCGCGTGGCTCGGACGGTTGGGCGACCGGTGCCCAGGTGCAGAACCTCGGATCGGAGCCGACTACGGTGACGCTTCAGCTTCGGGGCGAAGATGGGTCGGTGGCTCGAACGGCCATCGAGCTCGTTCAGCCCGGAAGTTCGAGGACCTTCTATCTCCCCGCCATGGATGGCTTGCCCGAGCCCTGGCGCGGCTCCGGTGTCTTCACCTCCTCTCCACCCCAGCCACTCGGCGCTATCATCAACCAGACTCGGTATTGAGCGAGTTCCGATTGCTCTGGCATTGAAAGCCGACGCCACCGTGGACGCCCGCGGCACGATGTGTCCGATACCCATCATCTGGACGGCTGAACGAATACGTTCGATGGACGTCGACGCTGTGCTCGAAGTTCTGGCGACGGACGAAGCCATCCTGGATGATCTTCCGTCATGGTGCCGAGCAACTGGGCACCATTTTCTTGGTTTCGAGATCGAGCCACCGGTATACCGAGGCTATGCACGCCGGGCCCACGGTTAGGCGCGCAAGACGACTGCGCGGAGGATGGCCGTGACGCATTCGGTGGCCAGTGAGCTGGAGACGCTCGAGATTCCGATCGCGGATGTGCGCCGTATCGTAGCGACGGCGCTGGCCGAAGACCTCGGGTCTGGCGATGTCACCACGGACAACCTCGTCCCTGCCGATACCATGGCGCGAGCTGCTGTCGCCTATCGGAGTGGCGGTGTGGTTTGCGGCAACGGCGTGCTGGCCGAGGTCTTCCGCGCATTGGATGGTGAGCACGTCGCGCCGTCAACCACAGCGGCGCTGGTACGAGGCCCTGCGCGTGGGATCCTCAAGGGTGAGCGGGTCGCGCTGAACTTTGTGCAGCGAATGGCAGCCATCGCCACTGCCACCGCCCGCTACGTTGCCGCGGTCGAGGGCCTGCCGGTTCACGTTATCGACACCCGCAAGACCACGCCCGGGCTGCGCCCATTGGAGCGCTACGCGGTTCGCGTCGGGGGCGGTCGGAACCACCGATACAATCTGTCCGACGCCGTCCTGGTCAAGGATAACCACCTGGTCGCCCTCCGGAACCAGGGGATTGGCACGGTCCAGGCCCTGCGCCAGCTTCGCGACCGCATTCCACATACGATGCGCATGCAGGTCGAGGTCGATCGGCTCGACCAGATTCCCGAGATGATCGAGGCCGGTGTCGACGCCATCCTTTTCGACAACATGACGCCGGACCAGGTCCGCGAAGGCGTGCGCATGATTGCCGGGCGCGCCATCACCGAGGTTTCGGGCGGCGTGACGCTACAGACCGTACGCTCCT
This sequence comes from Chloroflexota bacterium, assembly GCA_016844585.1. GTDB lineage: Bacteria > Chloroflexota > UBA6077 > UBA6077 > SHYK01 > JAERMM01. Next base: position 5,300 of record JAERMM010000230.1, read on the forward strand.
ACGCGGAGGCTGGCGTGAATGTCGTGTCCAGTGGGGCGCTCACTCACTCGACGCCGGCGCTCGACGTAGGTCTGGACTTCGAGCTGCCCGCCATTCCCCGCCTATCCCCGTTAGATGAGGGCTGATTCCGGCGAAACACGGGTCCTCCTTGTGCGGCACGGAAACGTTCACAACCCGGCGAATCTGATCTACGGGCGCCTCCCCCGCATGCGCCTCTCGCCGCGCGGTCACGAGGAGATGGAGCGCACCGCCCAGCTCCTGGCGAATGAGCCGATCGCCGCTATCTACACCAGCCCGCTGCTCCGTGCTCGTCAATCGGCGGCCCACATTGCGCGGCGCCATCCAGCCGTTCCACTTCGCGTCTGCTCCTGGCTCGTCGAGGTCCACACCTCCTGGCAGGGCGAATCCAACAAGGTGGTGTCCGAGACACGTGGCTTTAGCTACTACGACCCGCTAAAGGCAGAGGGCGACGAAACCATCCAGCACGTCTTCGACCGAATGGATCGAGCGCGCCGCATGGTGATGCGACGCCACCCGGGGCGAACGATCGTGTGTGTAAGCCACGGTGATCCGATCAAGATTCTGCGGACCGGCCTCTCCGGGCGTCCGCTCACGCCTGAATTTGTGCGTGCGCCCGATCCCGGCCAAGCCTCAGTCGTGACGTTCCGATTCTGGCACCCGAGCGCCCTACCGATTATCGGCGCCTACGATCCATCGCAAGCGGAACGCTTGATCCGCGGCGAGCACGTCGAAGCCGCGATCAAGCGGAAAGCCGAAAAAGCCGCGGCCGAAGACGCCGCAAAGCTCAAAGCGGAAACCGCGTCGCCCTGAACGCGACCGAGGAAGCGCGACCCCGACGGTAGGCCACTCCTTCGGTTCCTGCTTGGATCATGTCCCGCCGATGTGTTGCGGCGAATGCCGAAGCCTGTTGATGCGCCTCTGCCCCTCTCCTGCCGAAGCGGGAGAGGGGGGGCGAGGGCCCGCTCCGGGACTCAGACTGGAGCTAACTCAAATTCGCTCGCAGGTGCCTCAGCATGCGGCTCCAGCCGTCCTGCGCCGCTGCCTTGTTTTCGGCGCTGGCCTCCGCTTCCCGGACGAACGCGTGTGTGGCCCCCTCGTAAACCACCATCTCGACCTGCTTGCCCGCGCCCTTGATGGCCTCCTCGATCGGCCCGGAAACCTGAGGCCCAGACATCTCGTCTTTTGTGCCACACAGGATCAGCACCGGCCCCTGGAGCTTGGAATAGTCGGGCTTGGCATTCGGGTGGATGCCGTAGAAGTCGACGACCACGCCGACGTCCTCACTCACCGTCCCCGCGTAAAGCGCGAGCTGCCCTCCCATGCAGAAGCCGATGGCCCCTACCCTGGCGCCCGTGGCGCCGTTGGCCTTGAGCGCCTTCGCTGCGCCGCGCATCTCCTGCGCGACCTGTTCGATGTTCAACGCCATCAGCATCTTGAACGCTTCGTTCGGCTCCTTCGCCATGCTCCCGTGATAGAGGTCCGGCGCCAGCGCCACGAACCCCTCGCCAGCTAGCTTGTCGGCCAGCTCCTTGACGTGATCGTTCAGGCCCCAGAACTCTTGCACGACGATGACGCCGGGCCCACTTCCAGTGGCTGGCTTGCTGAGGTAGCCATTTGCTGTGCCGCCGTTTGCGCTGAATTGGATCATCTGCCCGCTCACGCTTTCCTCCTCGACTCGCAGGTTCGGAATGAACGCAATCGCCGTAGTGTAGCTCCCCAGACAGGCGGGTGAGCGCCATTTCGCGGCTCATCATATCGCCTGCATGCCTGACCCGCCGGCGACGCATGCGTCGGCCGTGCGACGACCCGTATGAAATGGCATGGGCCATGCCTGCTGACCCACTAGCCTCGAGCGGCCACCCGCACAAGCTCGATCGCGATCGCGCCCATCAGGTCCATGGCGGCTGGCTGCACGTTGTCCGAAACGTCGAAGGCGGTGTGATAGAACGGATCGTCGACCCAGTGAAACATCAGCGCTGGCACGCCGAGGTCCATGAATGATGCGTGATCGCTCATGCGCCGCAGAGAGCTGGACGCCTCGGCCGGGCGATATCCCTGCGATGCGGCGCGGGCCAGTGCTTCGCTGAGCCAGGGCTCGGACCCACCGAAGGCGGGTCGGTCTCCAACCGCCATCATGTCGATGCTCAACATCACCTTGAGGCGGCGTCGATCGTCGCTGCTGAGCTTTTGAGCGTAGTCGGCGCTACCCAGCAATCCGATCTCTTCTGCGCCGAAAGCGACGTAGCGCACCGCCACGTTTGGAACGGGTAATTTCGCCAACTCCCGGGCGACTTCGACCATGGTCGCGGTGCCTGAGCCATTGTCGTTGGCGCCCGGTCCAGCGGGAACCGAGTCGTAGTGGGCTCCGATGATGACCAGGGGTAGGGACGGATCCTCGGAGTTCGATCGCGCCTCGACGTTCTGGCTGGTACCTGATCCTGAGCGCACGCCGTACTCGAAGGGCAACGTGCGAACGGCGTAGCCCATCTCCGAGAGAGTGTCTGATAGATAGGTCGCGGCGCGCCGCTCAGCGCCGGTGCCGGCTGGACGGCTGCCAATCTCGTCGGCCAGCACGTGTACGACGTCCATTGCTCGCTCGCCCAGGGGCCGGTCGGGCTGCGCGACCGCCGTCGCCCACATCGATGAGGTGAGAATCGCAACGCACAGAAGGGCGCGGAAGAGCACTGCGAGTTGAACGATCTCGTCTGCCCCTCTCCTGCCGCGGCGGGAGAGGCGAGGGTGAGGGCCACCTCTAATCGGGGTTCTAGCGACTTGAAGGAGACCACAAGGTGCCCTCACCTGGCCGCATGCGCTACTGGCGCCCCCGTGTGGAAAGAGGCCGCGCAGTAGCGTCGCGGGAACCTTGGTCACGGTGCTTCTTCCAGAAAGTGCTTGTAGAGAGCCAGTACGTTGTGCAGCAACATGGCGTTGGTTACCGGTCCGGTGCCGCCCGGCACCGGGGTAAACAGCCCGGCGCGGTCCGCGGCAGCGGGATCGACGTCTCCTACAAGTTTCCCGCCCACCACGTTTGTGCCGAAGTCGATGACCGCCGCTCCCGTGCGGATCATGTCGGCAGTCACCAGACCGGGCCGACCAGCGGCGACGGCGACGATGTCGGCCTGTCGGATGATGTCGCCCAGCGATGTCGTTCGGCTATGGCAAACGGTCACCGTGGCGTCCTGCTGCAGGAGCAACAGGGCCATCGGCCGCCCGACGGGTGCGCTGCGGCCGACCACGACGGCCCGTGCACCCGACAACGGGACCTCATGGTGCAGCAGGATGTGCAGCCCGCCGAGCGGAGTCGCTGGCACGACGGCTGGCAGGCCCTGGGCAAGGAGCCCCGCGTTCGTGGGGTGGATGCCATCCACGTCCTTGTGTGGGTTGAGAACTTCCGTGAGCGTCGCAAGCGGAATGTGCCCCGGCAGTGGCGTTTGGATCTGAATAGCATGAACGGCCGGATCCTCGCCAAGATCTCGAATCTTTGCGACCGCCACGTCCACCCGAGTGTCGTCAGCCATCTCGATGACGCGCACGGCGATGCCTGCGGACGTCAGCGTTCGCTGTAGTCGGCGCGTGTAGAGCGACGCGCTCGGATCGGTCGTGATCTGGATGATCGCTGCGCAGGGCTCAATTCCGCTCTTGACCACGAGCGCCGAGAGCGACGCGGTCAGTTTGTCGCGAATTTCGTTGGCCAGAGCGTTGCCGTCGACGATGGTCATGCGGCCGCCCGCCGGCGGACGGTTGCCACCGTCTTTTCGACGATGCTGTCGCCTCCTTCCAGTGCGCGCTTCAGGCGGGAGCGCAGGCTCGAGACGAAGGCCTCATCTCCCAGTGTGGATAGGTTCAGGTCGGCCTGGTCGGCCCCGCTCCTTGCGGCAGCGAGGGCGACGTGAGCAGCGACCGCGACGTCTCCGAGAACGGTCACATTCATGATCTCTGCCGCTTCGACGGCTAGGTCGAGGACCAAGCGAGCCGCTTCCGCTGTCTGCACTGGCACTTCAGAGGCGCCGTGCATCGACTCCTCGATCGCCGCGGATCGTGCCGCCCACTCGCCATCGTCAGCGCGCGGCAACCGATAAGCATCGCGAACGGCGGTGTACGCGGCGG
>JAERMM010000231.1 GCA_016844585.1 Chloroflexota bacterium
GGCATCGTAGCCCTGGCCTGTAACGTCCGACCGGTGAAAGAACAGATCTGCGCCAGTCGCGGCCGATCCCTCCGGTAGGATGAAACCGAACCCGCGCTCGCTGACAAGCTTCTTGATAGTTCCTTGCGCCATGATATCTCCATCTGCATTACGGCAGCGGCCGCACATGCATCATCATGATACCCTAGCACCTGCACGAACCGGAGGATAAATCGCATGTCGCTTTACGTCGTTCGTCACCACCACGAAGCAGAGAACTGTCCGGCTCACGATCCTGAGATGGGCGCGATGCTGCTGCAGCATCTGAGTCAGTCGAACGCGAGCGAGCACGGGATCACCATCCACGGAGAGGCCGTGATCGATGGAGCACACACGCTCTACGTCATCCTCGATGCCGCTGAACGCTCGACGGTCGACGGATTCATGGCGCCGTTCGCCCAAGCTGGCGAGGTTGAGGTTCTGCCTGCATCGCCGTGCGAGGTCGTCGTAGCGCGGCTCGGTTGCGACTAATCTTCAAATTGTTGGATCAACTGAAGAGGCGGATCTCCGCCTGCGGCATCACGATTAGACGATTGGGGGCGAGGGCACGGACGAACTCTGCGTCGTGGCTCACCAGCAGCATGGCGCCCTCATAGGCGAGAAGCGCCTGGAGGACCTGTCGAGTCGCCGATGGGTCCAGGTTGTTGGTCGGCTCGTCGAGGAGAAGAAGGTTGTTTGCCTGCAGCACGAGCTTGCACAGGCAAAGCCGGCTTCGCTCGCCACCGGACAACGTCCTGGTCGGCTGAAAAACAGAGTCGGCGTAGAAGCCGAACTGCGCGAGCATGCCCCGAAGCGGTCCGTCTCCGGACGATGATGCGAAGCGTACCTCCTCCAATACGGTGGCTTGCGGATCAAGCTGCTCCTGTTCCTGTGAGTAGTAGCCCATCGTGACGGCGCTGCTGATGTCAACGGTTCCGCCGGTGGGCTCGATCTGCCTGGCGACCAGCTTGAGCAACGTCGTCTTGCCAGCGCCGTTGACCCCGGTCACGGCGATCCGCTCCCCTCGCTCCACTGTGAGACTCAGAGGCGGAACTACCTGATGTTTCCCGTAACTCTTGTGGAGTTTCTGCGTCTGAACCACGACCTGCTGGCTGCGCTCGAGCGGCGGGAACTTGAACTTGATCGCTCGGGATTCCTTCGGCGCCTCGGGCAGCGCTGACTCCAGCTCGGTTGCGCGACGCATGATGTTGTTTCGACGCGACGCCTGTTTCTGGCTGGCGCCCATAGAGGCAGCGGATGTCTTCAGGTCGGCAACCTTCTGCCTCTGCACCTTCAGCGTGCGCTGTAGCTGCTCGGTCGCCGCGGACTTGAGAACGGTGAACTGGGAGTACGTCCCTCTGTAGGAGTGGACTCGTTGATCCAGCTCGTTGAGATGGAAGATAGCAGAGATCGAACGGTCCAGGAGCTGCAGGTCGTGTGAGACCATGAACACGGTGCTCTTGCAAGAGCCAAGATAGCTCATGAGCCATTCTTTGGCGGCCGGGTCCAGGTGATTGGTCGGCTCGTCGAGGACCAGCAGCTCAGGATCGGCGAATAGCGCTCGCGCGATTGCAATTCGCGCCCGTTGCCCGCCGCTCAGGTCACTGAGCGGCGCATCTACGTTGACGAAGCTCATGCCCAGGCGGGCGAGAGATGCGCCAATGGTGGCCTTCGCCTGCCAGCCGCCGGCCGCCTCAAAAGCGTGCAAGACCTTCCCGTAGTCAGGCAGGCCGGCCGCTTCCTGATCCTGGCCCAGACCGCGCGACAGCTCGTCCAGACGACGTTGCAAAGTAATCAAACCGCGGCCTTCAGCCACGTACTCGTAGACGGTCTGGTCTCTCAGTGTCAGATCGAACTCGATCTTCTGCGGAACGTAGCCGACTCTGTCCGGCCGGATCACGGAGCCAGAGTCCGGAGCTACTTCACCCATGACGAGGCGAAGAAGCGTTGTCTTTCCTGCGCCGTTGACGCCGACCAGCCCCACCTTTTCCCCGCGGCCAAGCGTGAAGCTCACGTCGCGGAATAGCTGGCGCGTGGCGGTGCCGTAGGCGACCTGTTTTAGCTGAAGCATATCAATCCGAATGCGGAGATCGTGTGGGGCTGGGCACCGATCGGCTAGGACCGTGGGGCGTCAGATGCGTTCAGGGGCACAGCTGCCCGCAGCGCAGTGGCAGGCGTCAGCCCGTTGCTCCCGGCGTCGGGCTGACCAAACGACCGGATATTTCAAATGGGGAGTGAATCGGGTGGGTCTAGCGACCCATCGCGGCGGCAGGACGACGCGCCATCCGAGTGCGACGTTTGCGTTCCGCTCGTTTCATCTTCGCGCGCGCCTTCTCGCCACGACTCATAAACGTCTGGTGGCGTTTGTAGTCGCCGAGGATTCCGCCGCGCTCGACGCCTTGCTTGAATCGGCGAAGAAGGCTCTCAAAGGCCTCGCCGGGCCGGGCTAGTACTTCCAATCGTTCACCTTGCTTTCTGTTGTGAGGACAGCTCCGCGAGCTTTGTCTCCATTCGCTCATAGCTTACAACTTGGGCGCTCGCAATGAGCAAATACCGGTGCAAATCTACCCGGATGAGCGTTATCGAACCGTCTCTTCGACGCGGATCTGCCCGCGCGGGCGTGCCATGTGGGCGTAGGCCGGCAGGATTTCTGGGTGAGCTAGCTTTCGTTGGATTTGCTGCGAGTCGGGACGCTTCACGTTCCAGGCAAGGCCAATGGCCTCCATCGCGAGGATTACCCGCCCGGAGAGATCAAATTCCCACCATCGAAGCCCGTGCAGGGCGGACCAGGGGAAGGCATGATGGTTGTTGTGCCAACCCTCGCCGTGGCCGAGCAGACCAATGACCCAGTTGTTGGTGCTGAAGTCGGTGGTTTTGAACGGCCGCGCTCCGAACCGATGACATACGGAATTCACCGCGAAGGTCACGTTCTGGACCGCGAACTGTCGAAAGAAGCCTCCCCAGATGAGACCCTCCCACCCGCCAATAAGAAAAGGGATGATGTACCCTGCCGCCAACCATATGGGAAATGTCTGGCTGATCGCCCTGGCCGTCGGATCTCTGAGGATGAACGGGGCGTACCGCTCCGGGTCGATGTCGCCAAATCCCATCAGCCATCCGCAATGCGCGTGCCAGAACCCGTGTAGAGGTGAATGGGGATCCTGACTATCGTCTGAGTGCTCGTGATGTTTGACATGGTTTGCAACCCAGTCGATCACCGCCCCCTCCGCTGCCGTGGACCCGCACGCCAGGAGCACGGCCTTTACGAGAGGAGAGACTTCAAAACTTCGATGGGTGGCCAGACGGTGGTATCCGATGGTGATCCCGAGTCCACTCACCAGGAATCCGATGATCAACAGCGCGACGTGAAGCCCCGTGACGAGCCCAAGCGCGAGCGTAACCGCGGCGCCGACGGCGCCCACAAAAGGGACGAGGAACACGAACGTGAGATTGAGACCACGGAGTGCTGCGGACCGCACGCCACCCTCTCGCCAGGTGAATTAAAATGCCGCCTCACGAAAAAACCCTCGTCTCGGGAGACAAGGGGCCTGGCTCAGACGGTTGGAGCCGGGCGACCCTTCCTGCGACCCGGAGGGCGACTCGGCCGAGCGGCTAGTTGCCAAATCTTACCCGATGACACAGACAGTCGCCATAACGCAGCAATGAAATCGCATTTTCAGAGCAATGATCCCTACGAGGCGGGCGCCTTCCGGACGGCACGACCATCCGGTGGTCGCGCCAGAATAGCTCGCGGGGCCCGCCCCCGGATCATCGTGCGATTCAGGGCTGCCGCCACTCTCTCCGCGGCGGACTTTGGGACTTCGACAAACGAAAATGAGTCGAATACGTCAATATCGCCGATGGCGTCGCTGGACAATCCGGCCTCATTCACGATGGCGCTGACCAGATCAGATGGATGCAACCCGTCGCGCTTGCCGATGCGCAAAAAGAGTTGAGCAGCCGTGCCTCGGGCTCCACTACCTCGCCGCGGAGCGCGAGCCGGTTTTTCCTTCTCGCCGGTTCGAGCCTTCGGTCGGTCGGATGATTCCACGCCCACGTTCTCGCGTTTCACAGCGGTCGTGGGCGGTCGTCCGTCAGCGGTCCCGGTTCGCCGAGTCGCAAAGTCTGAGGGACGCTTTCGTCGCGTGGCCAGAGTCGGGCTTCCATCTTGCGATGCCATTTTGAGCGCCGCCGCCGCCACCTCTCGCACGTCGCGGGATTCCGCGAGGTCCTCCACGAGCGCGATGAATGGATCCAACTCTCCGGCGTCGACTATTTCGAGTAAGCGGTCTCGGAAGATGGCGCGCCGACGAGCGGCGACATCCGAAGGCGTCGGCAGGGACAGTGGCTGAAGCCGACGATGGATTCCGCGCTCGATCATCGTCAACTGTCGGCGTTCTCTCGGCGTAACAATCGTGACTGCCTCGCCGGACTGGCCCGCGCGACCGGTGCGGCCAATCCGGTGGACGTAAGACTCGGCGTCTGGCGGCACGTCGTAGTTGATGACGTGGCTCACGTCAGGGATGTCAAGACCGCGGGCAGCCACGTCCGTGCCGACGAGGAGTTGGATGCGTCCACTCCGGAATCGCTCCAGTACCCGCTCGCGCTGCGCTTGGGTGACGTCACCATGAATTGCCTGCGCCAGGTATCCCAGGCCATTGAGCTGCTCAGCGACGGTGTCTGCTTCGCGGCGCGTCCCAACAAAGACGATCGCCGACTCGGGTTCTTCCAGGTCCAGGATTCGGGCCAACGCGTCCGGCTTCGCGTGCGCGGGGATCTCGTAGTAGACCTGGCGGACGAGCGGCGCAATGGCCTGCTGCGATGCAACGCTGACCGGCTTCGCATCGTGTAAATGTTGCTGCGCGAGGCGTACCACTCGCGGCGGCAGGGTTGCCGAAAAGAGTGCGGTCTGATGCTCGGACGTTACCGCGGCCAGGATCGTCTGAATGTCCTCGATGAACCCCATGCTCAACATCTCGTCCGCCTCGTCAAGGATGACCGTGCGGACGTTGTCGAGCAGCAGGGTCTTTCGAGTCAGATGGTCCAACAGCCTGCCCGGCGTGCCAACGACGACCTGAATCCCTCGTGCCAGAGCACGAAATTGCCGCTCGTAGGGCTGACCACCATAGATAGGGAGCGACACCAGATCGCGATACTTCCCGAGGGAGTTCAGCGCCTCAGCGATCTGAATCGCGAGCTCTCGGGTCGGCACAAGCACGAGCGCCTGTGTCCGCCGCTCGGCTTCATCCAGGTGCTCGACAATGGGCAGGCCATACGCCGCTGTCTTCCCGGTGCCGGTGGGCGCCTCCGCAACGACGTCCTTCCCGGCTAGGAGAAGCGGGATTACTTGAAGCTGTACCGCCGTGGGTTCGCCGTAACCGAGATCAGCTACGGCGTGCAATGCAGCATCTCCAAGGCCCAGCGCGGCGAAGGATGTCCGAGTCTCAGCGAGGACGTGCTCCATGATCCTCCTTTGTTGCGACCGCGCCTTCCCCGACGAGATGGGCGCCTGCATTCCTCTATTGTCGATCTTCGGCGGCATTCAAGGCGTATTGGTTCGGACTTCTGGGTATGAAGCGTGATTAGTGGCGTGGGATTGGCAGTCAGACGGGCAGTATGCTGCCCAAAGCAACTTCGCGCGGCGAGAACCCACCCTTGGAGGAACCATGACGGCCCCAAACGAACGGAACCGGGCGATCATCGAAGAGTTTCGCACGAACGGCGGCAAAGTGGGGGGACGATTCGCGGGCGCGCCGTTGCTCCTTCTGACGAGCATCGGTGCCAAGAGCGGTCGCCGTCACACAACTCCCATGATGTACCTCATGGATGGAGAGCGGCTTTTCGTCTTTGCTTCCAAGGGTGGGGCGCCTACCAGTCCCGACTGGTACCACAATCTTGTCGCACACCCGGACGCGACAGTCGAAGTAGGAAGCGAGTCGTACGCGGTTAGGGCAGTGGCCGTGACGGGCGAAGAGCGCGATCGTCTCTACGGTCGCCAGGCCGGGCTGTACCCAGTATTCGCCGAGTACGAGAAGAAAACCACGCGACGAATTCCTGTAGTCGGGCTGCAACGTACGGATTAATCCAGAGTCTCGGACGGGGATACAATTGGCCGCCGCGCCATTTCGTGATCAGGAGGGCTCCATTGGCAGCCATCACCCGCCTCGTGCCCCCATCCCTGGCCGAGCCAGAGTACCGTGTCGAGGGCCCGCTCAAGGTGTCGGGCATGGCGCGCTACACGTCGGACGTCTCCCTGCCAGGTACGCTGCGGGCCAGGTTCCTCACGAGCCCACATCCTCACGCCCTGATTCGTTCAATCGATACGTCCGATGCCAGGAACGTGGCAGGTGTCCACGCCGTGCTTACTGGCCAGGACATTGGTCCGCGACGGGTCGGAAAGGTCCTGTACGACTGGCCGGTCCTGGCCTGGGAGCGAGTCCGCTTTGCTGGGGAGCGCGTGGCTGCCGTAGCCGCGGAGAGCGTCGAGGCTGCTGAGGAGGCCTTGCGCCTGATCCGCGTCGAATACGAGGAGTTGCCGTCGGTTTTCGACCCCGAGGATGCGCTACGCGACGGGGCGCCGATCCTGCACCCGGACGCGGCCGACTACTATTACGCCTACGGTGAGCGGCCACCAGTCCCTCATCCGAACGCTCAGGGCTACCGCCTTCACGAGAAGGGTGTCGATGATATCGAACCCATGTTCGCCAACGCGTATCGCGTTTTCGAAAGCGTCTACCATCAGTCCCGCCAGCACCAGGGCTACATCGAGCCCCATGGATGCGTGGTCTGGATCGACGACCAGGGCCTGGTGCGCGTCTGGTCCACGAACAAATCACCATTCAGCCTACGCCAGGCGATGTCCCTGATTACCGGCATCCCTCTCCAGCAGGTCGTCGTAGAGAACATGTTTATTGGGGGAGACTTCGGGGGGAAGGGCCTTTCAATAGACGAGCTCGCCTGTTACTACCTATCGCGGGCCACGGGCCGTCCCGTCAAGTCGATCATGACGTACAGGGACGAGCTGGGCACGATGAACCCGCGTCACGGGGCAACGTGTTACTTGCGCACCGCCGTGGACGAGCGCGGCCGCATCACGGCTCACCAATCACGCGTTTACTACCATGACGGCGCCTATGCGGCGGCTCGACCGCTTCCCGGCCCCATCCTGGACGGCTGGAGCGCGCTTGAGCCTTACAACGTTCCAAACGCGCGCATCGAGACCTTTGTCGTTTACACCAACACGGTCCCTGGCGGACAGATGCGGGCTCCTGGAGCCTCTACGACGGGCTATATCGGCGAGAGCCACGTGGACGAGATCGCCCGTGGGCTGGGGATCGACCCATTGGAATTCCGAATTCTGAATGCCGTTCGTTCAGGGGATAGCGGGCCCACCGGTGAGCGCGTGCACGAGCCCCACGCCGTCGACGTGCTGGAGGCGCTGCGGAAGGAAACCCGGTGGGGAGAGTCGCCGCTCCCGGCGAATCGGGGGCGCGGTGTTTCGATTCGGTCGCGCGATGTGGGTGGAGGCAAGGCCGGTGTTCTGCTGCGTCTCCTCGATGGGGGCGCCATCGAGGTGCTCCACGGAGCGCCGGACCAGGGCGGCGGTTCCGCCACGGTGATGCGGCGCGTGGCTGCCGCGACCCTCGACGTCGTCCCGCAGCGCATCGCCGTGAGGTATGGCAACACGGCGGAAGCCCCCGTCAACCCTGGGCCTGGTGGGAGCCGGCTCACTCACATCATCGGTCAGGCCACGATCGAGGGTTCGACCCACATGAAGTCACGCTTGCAGGACCTTGCCGCTGAGGTGCTGGGTTGGCCAGCAGGCGAGGTCCGGTTGCAGGGCGACCACTTCGTCCTTGCGGACGGTTCGGCTGAGCCGCTGGACTTCGAGACCGTCGCGGAAAAGATACTCCGCGGCGGCCAGGTGGAAACGAGCGGCGCCTACGACAGCGCCGAACACACCCATGAGGACGGCGCGGACGCTGGATTCTGCGCTTTCATGGTGGAGGTGGACGTCGACCCCGGAACCGGTCAGGTGCGGCCGACCGACGCCGTGCTCGTAGCCTCAGTGGGAACCGTGATCAACCCGACTGCCCACATGGGCCAGCTCGAGGGCGGCTTCGTTTTTGGACTGGGCAACGGCCTGATCGAGGAGATAGTTTTCGACGATGGGCGAGTCACGACGCTGAGCCTTGGGGAATACAAGCTTCCCACGGTCGTTGACGTGCCGCCCCTGAGGACTGTGCTGCTGGTCACCGACGACGGGCCCGGCCCGTTTGGCGCCAAGGCAGTCGGCGAGCTCAACAACAATGCCGTTGCCCCCGCGTTTGCGAATGCTGTAGCAGACGCCGTCGGCGTGCGAATCCGCACAATGCCCCTGACCGCGGAGCGCGTCTTCGAAGCGCTTCACGGCGCCTGAAAGCCGCCCGCCT
>JAERMM010000040.1 GCA_016844585.1 Chloroflexota bacterium
AGAGGCATGATGCTGCGCCCCATGACTTGACGGGGCACCGGGATGCCAACCAGATCGAGCACGGTCGGCACGATGTCGATGTGCTGGACCGGGGCCGTTACCTCTACACGGTCTCGTATCGTCCGTGGATCGAAGACCATGAACGGCACACGGATTCCTTCGTCGTACAAGTCGTCTCCGTGAAGCCAGAAGTCTCCTTCTGGCCACGGCCCCCCTCGCTCGCCGAGCTGCTCGCCATGATCCGAGGTGAGCACGATGATTGTGTTCTCTAGCAAATGGTTCTGAGCCATGTACCCGAGCAACTGGCCGATGTAACGATCGGTGTACGAGACCTCGGATGCATACATAGCCCGTAAGAACTCGACATCCCGCGGAGCGGGATCGAAGATTCCAGCCCGCATCTGGTACACAAAGCTCATGCCGCCATCGTAGGGGCCGTCGTAGTCGCGGCCTCCCTCATAGAGCTGGTCCCAGGGCTCGGGAGCGGTCCATGGGTAGTGAGGGTCAAAGTAGTGGACCCACAAGAAGAAGTGGGAGTTTGCATTGTTCGCGAGCCAGTTGATCGCCGCTGTTGCGGTCACGTCGGCCCGCCCATCGATCTCCGCTTCAGTGCCCTGCCGTAGCCCTAGAACGGACTCGACGGCGCTCCCGAGCGCTACTTGCTCCGTCACTCGGCGGTAGAGCCCGGCCAGAGAGGCCGTAGCCGGATTCTGCAGCGATGCCGGCTCGTTGAGGACGAAGGCCTCGTACGTCTCGAACCCTTGCTGGAAGCCCGAGAATGCCGGCTCGAGACTCGTCCACGGGATAATCGCAGCCGTCTTGTACCCCGAACGCTGCAACATCTTCGCGACCGTGTCGAATGATTCAGACAGGCGGTCGACCATGTGGACTCTCACGCCGTTGATTGCCGGGTATGTTGACGTGAATATTGACGCCAGCGCGGGATTGGTTTGCGGCTGCACGGTGTACGTGTGGCATGACACCGCGGAGTAACGGGCAAGCAATTCCAACGAGGGAGTGGAAATCCATGAGTTGCCACAGGGACTGATATGGTCTGCTCGGAGGGCGTCCACTGTGATGAGCAGCACGTTCGGGGGCCCTGCCGAGCCCCTGTTCAATTGGGCGCGCGACATTGCCAACTCGATACCGTCCTCCAGGTACGCGGACAGGTCAGTCGCCAGGAGTGCGGCGTCGACGTTGCCAAGTGTGTCAGATCGCTGAGTCTGGGCGTGTTGCCGCGCCTCCAACACCACCTGGCCCGGAAGTATCAACCCGAGCACCACCACCCCGCTCACACTCGCGATTGCCGTTCTTTTAGCCGAACCCAGTAACGACCAGGCAAACGACCACGCAAGTGGGTACCCCAGGGTCCCGACGGCAACGGCCAACAGCAGAATGAAGCCGATGATCGGAGTCGGTACGCCAACGGTGCGGTCCGCCCCATACGCGCGGAATGCCCACAGAAGTCCGGCGGCGGCGACGACGAGGCCACCGGCGCCGGAGACGTAGAGGGCAGCCACCGTGCGACTTGAATAGGGTGCGTTCGCAATTCTCAGGCCTGCGGCGAATGCTGCCCCGGTTAGCCCGCCAAGAAATGCACATGCGAGACCATCGACGATCAGCGTATAGAGAGCGGCTTCCGCAAGCGCGGCGCGCATTACCGGCGAATCGCGCAGCAGCCCTCCCGCTTCGATCAACCCGGCCAGAAGTCCACCGACAAGGCCGAGGAGGAGTCCACGCGTGAGCCCTATTGCGAGACTTTGAGCCACACCCTCACCAGGTCAAGAAGTTGATCAACGTGAAACGGCTTCGCAAGGCACGCGCTGGCCCCTGCTTCGATGGCCTGCTGCTGGTCCTGCGACGCCATGCGGGCGCTCACGACGATGATGGGAAGATCGCGGAAGCCATCGCACCGCATCAGGCGACAAATCTCCAGACCGTCGATGTCGGGCAGCATCAAATCCAGCAAGAGCAGATCAGGCCGCCTGTCCCCGAGCATGCCCAGACCTTCACGCCCGGTCGAGGCGTGCAATACCTCATAGCCCTCGCTTTTGAGCACGCGAGTCAGCATCCGAGCGAGAAGCGGGTCATCCTCGATGGAGAGGACCCGAAACCGAGCACCGGACGGATCTGAATGGCCCTTGATCGGCTGTGGAAGAGAATCGCGCAGAGCCTTAACCCCCCGGCTGGAGCCGATGAAGACATAAAGAATCTACCAAAGAAGCGTAAGAGGGGATTAAGGTGACGCTAAGTTACGCTTAAGAGGTGGGTACGATTTCCCTTACAGCACGTTCAGACGCGGCCGGAGCTGCCACAACGAGCCTCCCCGGCAGCCGCACGGCGAAAGTGGAGCCAGCGCCCAGTTGAGAAGTCACGTGAATCGCCCCACCGTGCTCCTCGACGATCCACTGAGCGATGGCGAGTCCCAAACCGGTCCCTCCACTGGAGCGGGCTGTCGCTGCGCGGAAGAAGCGTTCGAACAGCCGCGGGATATCTTCAGGTGAGATCCCACACCCCGTATCGGTCACTGAGAGAACGACATCCCGCGACTCTAATGCAAGCCCGATTGTCACTTCCCCGGCTGCTGGTGTGTATTTGATGCCGTTCTCTACCAGGATTAACAAGAGCTGCTTAAGCGCGTCAGGGTCTCCCATCACCTGAATGGCGGCGATCCTGTCGATACGAACCGCGACCTGCTGCGCAAGGGGCTGCACCTCGCGGTGCACCGTGCGAACGATCTCGTCGATCCTAACGGCAGTGCGGGACAGTTGCTGCCCGGCGTCGGCCCGAGCCAATGCGAGCAGCCTCTCGACGAGACGCGACATGCGCTGTGCCTCGTCGATCACGTCGGTGAGGGCCTCGCGCATCGCGGGATCCGAAACGGCATCCTGCCGCCGCAGAAGCTCCAGGTTGCCCCGCACGGTCGTCAGCGGGGTGCGCAGCTCGTGAGACGCATCCGCAATGAAGCGGCGCTGCGCCGCAAATGCGCCCTCGAGCCGATCCATCATGCGATTGAAGGTCTCCGCCAGCCGTCCGATCTCGTCGCGCGATCGCGGCGGCGGCAGGCGACGATCAAGGCGACCTGACCGAGTAACTTCACGTGCAGCTTGCGTTATGCGCCCGATAGGCGACAGCGAGACAACGGCCAGCGCCCATGACACTGCCAGAGTCAAGACCAGAAGCACGGCGCCGACACCGAGGAGCGAGCGAGCCAGGAACTCCAGGGCATCCTCGATCGTCTCGAGTGAGCGGGCAACCTGGATGTAGCCAAGGAACTCCTCCTCCGCCACCAGCGGCACGGTGAGCAAGCGAACGTTTTGCCCTTCAAGCCGAACGGTCTCGAAGACCTGCTCGTTGTCGCCGGCGCGCAGCAGTGTTTGCTCCTTCACGGGCAGCCTGCGCGCACCGAGCTCAGCCGAGCGGTCCATGATCTCGCCATCGGGATCGATTACCTGGACGTGAAACGAGGGGCCTGCAAAAACGTTCGGCTGCGGAAGGATCCGCTCGCGTGTTCGAGGCGAAAGGCCGGCCCGGACCTGGTAGATGTTGACGAGGATTCTCCCTTGCGAGCGCAGCGACTCGTCCAACTCCTCGGCAAGGCTGCGGGCCTCGATAAGGTATGTAAAGGCCCCGAGTAGGCAGATCGCGCTGGCGATCACCAGCGCATTGAGAACGGTAAGGCGCAGGCGGAGCGGCACTCCTAGGCCTCCTTGAGCACGTAGCCCGCGCCTCGCACGGTGTGGATCAAGCGCGACTCGCCATTCTCCTCCAGCTTCGACCGCAGGTACCCAACATAGACGTCCACTACGTTGGTCGGATGGTCGAACTGTGCGTCCCAGACCACGTTGAGGATCGAGTCGCGCGTAAGCACCCTTTTCGGGTGCTTGAGGAAGTACGCTAGGAGCTCGAATTCGGTGGTCGAAAGTGGGATCTCTCGCCCAGCACGTCTGGCCGTCCTGCCTGCGACATCCACACTGACGTCGGCGTAACCGACGACTTCGCCGTTGGCTGGCTCGTTTCGCCTCAGCAGCGCGCGTACGCGTGCCAGCAACTCTTCGAGTGCGAATGGCTTTACCACGTAGTCGTCGGCGCCGCTGTCCAGCCCGAGAACACGGTCAGCCACTTCGTCCTTCGCCGTAAGGAGCAAGATGGGTGTATCCCCACTTGCCCGAATCCTCCGACACACCTCGAGGCCATCGAGTCCGGGCATGAGGACATCCAGGATCACCAGGTCGGGTGTCATTGTGCGCGCCCGATCGAGCCCGTCGACTCCCGACTCAGCGGTCTCCACGCCATAGCCCTCGGATGACAGAGCACGGCGCAACAACTGAGTAATCTTGAAGTCGTCGTCAACTACGAGAATCGTCGAGTTCATCAGTCGTTCAAGTATACGGTTGACGCGCGGCGTGGGCGTTGGGTACCACATCCTTGGGAGTGACTCATGGGCGTCTTCGCGAGCTATTTCTGGCTCTGGTCCATCATCGGCCTTCTGGGCTTCATGATGCTCTACACGCTCGGTTCCCTCATGAACATGGTTGGGTTCCTGAGTCCGGTCCGCCGCGTTACTGCTTTCTTGGACGATGCTCCCTGGCCCGTCAAGTTTGGAGTTCTCGTGGCGGTATTCGGGCTGCTGGGCTATCCTTCTCTGGCCCACCGGCTCTGGGCGGATGCGACGGCGGTCGAGATTCGTCGGGCCTTCGATCAGATTCCCGCTTTTCCAGGGGCGCTTCCGTCGTCCCCAACGGAGCAAATGGCGGGACTCTACGATCCAACCGGTATCGACGGGATCTATATCATCGGCTGGTTCGGGACGACGACGCCATTTGAGGAGGTCCAAGCGCACTACGCATCGCGGCTCACTAGCCAGGGGTGGGTACCGCAAGAAGCAGCATCGACCCCCGATAGACGACGCGGCAGTTTCGCCAGCCGAGTGACGTTCCGCGACAACTCGGTTCCGAGCCAGGCGAGCTACGACCTCGTTCTTGCTCAGATACCCCCAGCCAGCGCCGAAGTGCCCGCGGACCTGCGTTTGATGCCAACGATTTTCGCCGTGCGGCTTGGGGTCGTCGATCCGCGCCTGACAACGCAAGTCGCCTGGTTCATAGATTGCCTGGTTCATCGCGCACCGACGTTTCCAACCTGCGAAGCGATGGGATGGAACCCAATGGAAGCGGCGCTGGGGAACTCGTCGCGGAAACCCTAGGGCGACAGGCACTGGAGAGCGGGCTTACAGAAATCCGCCACGATATGCGACGCCTACACGATCTCGATTGGCTCTTCCCGCAGGTGGACATCCTCGTCGTACCGAAAGGCCCGAATCGACGGCGGCTGGTGCTTCAGGGAACAGATGAAGTAGATCGCGGCCGGGTACATCTCTGGGTTCGAATTCGCCACGTCAGTTCGGGATGGGTAAGGCGACGTGTCGATGTGTGAGTGGTAGAAGCCGGAAAGGTCCATGCCGGCGTCGTCTAGCTCGTCGCCGATGTCCATGAAGTCGCGCGGGTGGAAGTCGAACCGTGTCTTTGGCGTTGTAGCAACGTTTCGCGCTCGGTATGCCAATTCTATGCGGCCGTTCTTTCCGCCGAGGACTCCGCAGACCTCCTGGTCGGGCTCGCTCGTTGCGTGGGCCGTTATCTCGTCGATCACCGCCCGACTTACCGCGACCATGGTCGACTCCTCACCATAAAAGCTGATCCGACAGAGCCTCGGTGGCTTCGTCGATGCCCCGTGTCCACAGCTTCGTGCTGAGATACTTCCAACCACCGTCGGCGAAAAGAACGACGATGTTCGCCTGATCAAGTGCTTGACCTACCTTGACGGCAATTGACAGGGCGCCGCCCGATGAGACCCCCGCGAAAATGCCCTCTCGCCAGAGCAGCTCTTGCGTAAACCGGAGCCCATTGTCGCTGCGCACGTCGAGCTTTTTGTCCAGCAACGTTTGATCGAAGATCGGCGGGACGAATCCCTCATCGAGGTTGCGCAGGCCCTGGACAAGGTCACCAAGGTCGGGCTCCCCGGCGATGACCTGAATGCGCTCGTCGTGCTCCTTCAATCGCCTTGAAACACCCATCAGCGTGCCACTCGTCCCCAGCCCAGCGACGAAGTGCGTGACGTCTGGCACAGCATCCAGTATCTCAGGGGCCGTGCCATCGTAGTGAGCCTGAGGGTTCGCGGGGTTTCCATACTGGTAGGGCATGTAGTAATCGGGGTGCTCGGCCGCAAGCCCCTGTGCAACCTCGATAGCGCCATTCGACCCCTTCTTGCCGTCAGTGAGGACGATCTCGGCGCCGAAAGCCCGCAGAAGCTCGCTGCGCTCGCCGCTCACGTTCGCTGGCATGACGGCGGTGAAACGATACCCCTTGAGCTTGCATACCATCGCCATCGAGATGCCGGTATTGCCGCTCGTCGGCTCGATGATGACCTGGCCCGGGCTGATCAGGCGATCTCGCTCGGCCTGCTCGACCATTGCAAGCGCGATGCGGTCCTTCACGCTGCCGGTTGGGTTCTGCCCCTCCAACTTTGCAAAGATGCGCACGCCTTCTTTCGGGGAGAAATGCTTTAGCTCGACGAGGGGCGTATTGCCAATCGCGTCAAGGATTGAGCCGAATCGTTGCGTTCGAGCGGGGGTCAACACAGCGCCACTCCGGCCCGGCTCTCGAACCAATGCGGCGACCTCAGCCGCCCCCGCCACCGGCGACTGCGGGTAGGATCGCAAGCTCGTCGCCCGGATTGATCTGGGTGTCGAGACGATTGAGATAGCGAATGTCCTCGTCGTTCACGTAGATATTCACGAACTGACGGAGCGCGCCATCATCGCCTCGAAGCTCGCCCTGCAGCCCCGGATACACACGCTCGAGATCCTCGATCACGGCGGCGACGGTCGAGCCCTCCGCCTTGACGACGCGCTCCCCGTCCGTGTGCTTTCTCAGGACGGTGGGGACCCGTACGTCGACGCTCATATCGCTTCTCCCGTTCTCAGCTCAGCGCCATCGACGCGGGGCCGCCGCAGAACGCCTCATAGTCGATCAACTTCGTGATCGTCGGCTCGTCGCCGCAGACGACACAGTTGGGGTCGCGCGGCGTCTTGAGCTCGCGAAACTCCATCGCCAGCGCATCGAACAGCAACAGTCGATTCACCAACAGGTCTCCCTCTCCGAGGATGAGCTTGATGGTTTCCACCGCCTGGATCGATCCGATGATTCCGGGCAGCACACCGAGCACCCCGGCGTCGGCACAACTGGGCACCGATCCGGGGGGCGGTGGCTCTGGGAAGAGGCAGCGATAGCAGCCCGCGCCGGGTTGGTAGACCGTTGCTCGCCCCTCGAAGCGGAAGATCATGCCATCGACCAGAGGCTTTTTCTGGAATACGCAGGCGTCGTTTACCAGATAGCGCGTCGGAAAATTATCAGAGCCGTTCAAGACGATGTCGAACTGGCCAATCATGTCCATCGCGTTCTCAGACGAAATCGGCTCATTGAATGCGATCACTTGCACGTCCGGATTGACGTCGTGCAATCGGTCTGTGGCGGACTCGACCTTTGGCCGTCCGACGTCCTTGTGGCCGTGCAGAATCTGCCGATGTAGGTTGGACATGTCGACGGTGTCGAAGTCAACCAGGCCAAGCGTCCCAACACCCGCGGCTCCCAGGTAGAGGGCTGCCGGCGAGCCAAGGCCGCCCGCGCCGATCAGCAGCACTTTCGCATCGAGCAGCTTGCGCTGACCCATGCTTGCCACCTCAGGCATGATGATCTGCCGCTGGTAGCGGCGGATCTGGTCGAGGGTCAACGTTCGCGGGCGGGCCCCGTTCGTTGCATTCGTATGTTCAATCATTTCTTGTACTCCTGTTCGCGACTGTCATTCTGCCGTCCTGCCGACAAATCCGCGGCGTCAACACCCGACGGCAGAACCCCGGGGTTCGGTCAGGATGACAGGTTGCACGCGTCAAAGGTCGAGACTCAAATAGCGCTCGCCGGTATCGGGGAGCACCGTCACAACCGTACGGCCGCTTCCGAGCCGTTGCGCGATCTGTCGCGCCACGTGGACGTTGGCCCCGGAGGACACGCCGACGAGCAAGCCCTCCTCGCGGGCCAGCCGGAGCGCCATGTGCATCGCGTCGTCGTCGCGCACCGGGACGATCTCGTCAACCACAGACCGATCGAACACGCTCGGCACGAAGCTCGCCCCAATGCCCTGAATCCCGTGTGGCCGAAAGCGCCCACCGCTGAGCACCGGCGAATCGGCCGGCTCCACCGCGACCACCAGGGTATCGGACCGGCCGTCCTTCAAAACTCTGCCCACCCCGGAGATCGTCCCTCCCGTGCCGACGCCAGCAACAAAGGCGTCGGGGTGGCCGCCAAGGGCCTCCAGGATTTCGCGCGCGGTAGTGCGTCGATGAGCATCCGGGTTTGCCGGGTTCTCGAACTGCCGCGGCGTGAAATAGTCCGAGTGCTGCCTTGCCAGGTCCTCAGCGGCACGCACCGCGCCCGTCATGCCTTCCTCCCGAGGTGTCAAAACCAGCTCGGCGCCATAGCGGCTCAGGAGTTTTCGGCGCTCCACGCTCATGTCCTCTGGCATTGTCAATATGAGATGGTAGCCCTTGGCGGCCGCGACCATCGCAAGCCCGATGCCCGTGTTGCCGCTTGTCGACTCAACAATCGTGCCACCTGGCTGTAGCCGACCGGACTGCTCTGCTTCCTCAATCATGGATAACGCGATGCGGTCCTTCACGCTTCCCGCCGGGTTCATCGATTCGAGTTTGGCGTAGACCGTCGCCGAACCTGTCTCAATGACGCGGTTTAGCCGAACAAGTGGCGTCCTGCCGACCAGGGCAAGAACGTCATCGACGACAAGAGGCCGGGGGCCAACCGTCGCGTCTGGAGCACCGGAGGTTGTTGCCACTGTCTTGCTCAGCCTCAGATGTAGTACATGCTGCGAGCTTCGCGATCGCTCTGCCGCAAAACCAATTGCTCGATGGTTATGCCATGGACAAAGTCTTGATAGCTATTTACCAGATCGCTCCAGACCTCCTGCAGCACCGCTGCGCTGGAAGCCTGCCCGGCGCCTTCACCGTTCGGACTCGTCACTCCCTCGAGCGCTTCGAGGATGTCGCCCAGACTGAGCTCGCCAGGATCCCGTGCAAGCTCGTGCCCGCCGGCGGGCCCACGAACACTGCGCACGATCCCCGCTTTTCGCAGCGTCGTGAGCAATTGCTCGAGGTACGACTCGGGAATGTGCTGACGGGCGGCGATGCCCGCTGTCTGAGTAAGGCCCTTGCCGCGACGTTGTGCCAGATCGATAACCGCGCGTGCACCGTAGTCAGCGCGCATCGAGATCCGCACCGTTCCCCCATTTGTTGAGTTGTTGGGTCGAATTATAGAAAATGTCCCGGGAGGCGTCAACGCGTTCCCAACGGGCCATTGCTATACTGCAAAAGGCCTCTACATGGAGAAATCGTGGCGGTTGCCCGCTCATCGCCCCCGACCAATGCACTCCCCTGGAGGATCGTGCATGCCACCTTGCTCGTAGGCTACACGGTCTTCGTGCTTGGGGCCACAATATGGGCCAGCATTACGCCGGATACAACCTGGTGGCTTGCTCTCGCTAGCGAGTTTTCGTTCTTCGTGCTTGCGGCTTCGCCAATAGCGCTCGCGCTAGCATTGGTTCGCCCAACACCTATCAGCATTGGGTTAGGCACGGTCCCACTCGTGCTGTTCGCACTCATTTATGGCGGCAGGCTGGTCCCGCATCCGCCGGCATCCGCTGGCTCCGATCGGCGAGAGATTACCGTTTACACACAGAACATCGCTGGCATGTACACGCTCCTGGAGGGTCTGCAGAGCCAAATCGAGCGCGTTCAGCCAGACCTGCTGGCCATGCAGGAGGTCCCATCGCACGTCGATCAGCTCCATCAAGCCGCCGACCCGATGCTCCCCTATAGCGTGCTCGAGCCGCGCCCGAACCCTTCCGGCATCGGCACATGGAGCCGCCTGCCGATTCTCGACACACAGACCCTCACGCTCGTGCCGGGCGGCCATCTCAGCCAACGCACAAGGATCGACATGGGGGGCGAGACCCTGACCTTATACAGTGTGCATCTCAATCCACCATGGCCCCGTGGGTGGCACGGGACGTTGACGCCGTTTGCATTCGTCAATCCGGTGGAATCATCGCTGCGGCAGGCACAGGTACAGGCCCTCTTGCAAGACGTACGCGCACAGCCCGGCCCGGTGATCGTCGCAGGCGACTTCAACATGGGTGAGCGTACCTGGGACTATCGCCAGCTCAGTGCCGTTCTAACCGATGCCTTCGCCAGCTCCGGCCGTGGGCTCGGCCACACATTTCCCTCTCGGGACGAATGGTGGCCGTTCGGCCTGCATCTGCCGCCTGCGTTGCGCATCGATTACGTCTGGCTAGGGCCCGGCCTCACGGCCCGTGAGGTGCAAGTGGCTGACCAGATGGGCTCTGACCATCAGGGACTGATAGCGAGGATCGCCGTCGACTAAAGCTCGGAGCCACCGGCCATCGCAGGCACGATCGACAACTCGTCGCCGGGCTTGAGGTTGGTCTCGATACCAGCCAGGAAGCGAATGTCTTCGCCATTGACAAACACATTGACGAAGCGACGTACCTCGCCACCGTCATCGAGTACGCGGTTCGCGATGCCAGGAAACTGGCTCTCCAGATCGCTCATGCAGGCCGCCACGCTCGCGCCGCTCGCCGTCACATCTGCCTGGCCGCCGGTCAACGTCCGCAGCGGCGTTGGAATCCGTACCTTTACACTCATTCCCTCTCCAAGTCAGTGCCGAGTCCTGAGGGCTGAGTCCTGAGAGGCGCGAGCGCGGCCGTCTCGCTGCTCAGCACTCAGGACTCAGCCCTCCAGAACTACCCCGCGATGATGTCGCCCTCAACAGGATCAACGCGCACGCCTTTGTCCATGGTCCACTGAAGAGCGCGGTCAAGCTCGTCGTCCTCACCGGTCAACTCGATGTAGAGCCAGCCCGAGTCGCCAGCAATCTCGCCGCCGCGGATGTTCGTCACCACATCGAAGTGCTTGCCAAGACTCCACACCAGCGGCTCTGTAATCAGCGCCGGTGGAAAGAACAATCGCACTCTGCGTTTGGCCATCTCGTTCCCCTTGAGGTGACAGGTATAGGGACAGGTTACAGGAATACGACGGTCGCAAACCCAATCAAACTGCGACCTCTGCACCGCGTAACCTACCTGCTGTAGCCTCGGCAAACGCCGTGTCGAACTCGCTCATGCTGGCGCTGATAGTAATGGGCGCGTTGAGAGAGGGAGCGACAGCCTCTGGTGTCTTCAATCCGTTCCCTGTGACGTAGGCCACAATTGTCTCATCAGGATCGAGCAGGCCCGCGTCGGCCATCTTCTTGAGGACGCCGATGCTCACGCCGCCGGCCGTCTCGGCGAAGATTCCCTCGGTGCGTGCGAGCAGCTTCATTCCATCGACGATCTCCTCGTCGGTCACGGACCCAGCAAACCCCTCAGTCGCCTTGATGACTTTCAAACAATAGTAGCCGTCGGCCGGGTTGCCGATAGCCAGCGACTTTGCAATGGTCGACGGCTTGACCGGCCGAATGGTCATGGAGTTGGCCTCGTGCGCCTGAACGATCGGCGCACAACCCGCGGCCTGTGCCAGCCCCATCTTTGGAACGGACGGCGAGATGAGGCCGACCTCGGCCAACTCCTCGAAACCGCGAGCGATCTTGGTGAACATGGCCCCACTGGCCGTCGGTACGATTACCGTGTCAGGCGCCCGCCAGCCGAGCTGCTCGGCTACTTCGAATGCGAGCGTCTTGCTCCCCTCGGCATAGTAGGGTCGCAGATTGATATTGACGAACGCCCAGCCGTAGCGGTCGGCGATCTCCGCGCACAGGCGGTTCACGTCGTCATAGTTGCCCCGAATCGCGACCAGCGTCGGGTCGTAGACGCTGATGTTGGTGATCTTGCTGGTCTCGAGATCGGACGGAATGAACACGACGCAGCGCATGCCCGCACGCGCGGCATGCGCTGCCACAGACGCGGCCAGATTGCCGGTCGACGCGCAGGCGATCGTGTCGTAGCCAAATGCGCGAGCCCGAGTGGCCGCAACCGTGACCGGACGGTCCTTGAACGAAAAGCTTGGATTGACCGTGTCGTTTTTCAGGTAGAGGTTTCGAAGGCCCAGGACGCGCGCCAGGTTGTCAGCCCGCTGGAGCGGCGTGCATCCGGTCTGGATGTCGACAATGGGCTCGTCGCCAACCGGGAGGAGCTTCCGATACCGCCACACGGTTTGCGGTCCGCGCTCGATCTCCTCACGAGAGATATTGGCCCGAATCGCCGCGTAGTCATACGCGACCTCGAGCGGGCCGAAGCACAGCTCACAGACGTGGATCGGAGCCAGGTCGTACGCCTCCCCACACTCACGGCAGACAAGACCCTTGACGAATTGCACGCGGTTCTCCCCAAATAGCAAAGGCCCCTTTCCCGGCAGAGAGGGAAAGGGGCACAGAGATCCTGGGCTCCTTCCCTTATCTCCTCCGACGTATCGGAGCGGAATTGGCACCGTTCCCGGTCGCCCGCTTTGTAGACAACTGGGAGGTTGCCGGGCTTCAGTGGGCCGGATCCCTCCACCTCTCCTGATAAGGGCGGATAGCTATTCTATTGTCTTGGTGACTCTACCAGCGGCTCGCCGAGAGCGTCAACCTCGGCACCCTCTAGGAGAGGGGCCGACGGGGATGTGTGCCGCGAGGATTTACAATGCGGCCATGGCCCCCACCCGCGTCGCCATCATCGACGACTATCACCGCGCCTTTTGCGACGCCGAGCCCGTACGTCGTCTGCGCGAGGCGGCAGATGTCGTCATCTATGAAGAGGCGTTCGCATCTGAAAGCGCGCTCGTCGCCGCCGTTGAGGACGTCCCGATCATCATTTCGAACCGCGAGCGGACGGCCTTCACCGCCGTCTTGCTCGAGCAGCTACCCGCACTGCGGCTCATCTCCCAGACAGGGACGCACTTCTACCACGTCGACGTCGAGGCAGCGACGCGCCGTGGAGTCCTGCTCGCAAACGCGCCCGGAGGGTCGTCACCTTCGGTCGCCGAACTGACCATTGCGCTCATGATCGACCTGGTCCGGCGCATCCCGGCTACCGACGCGGCCATGCATCGCGGCGAATGGCCTATGGAACTGTTCGGGTCGGTGAACGGCAAAGTTCTCGGCATACTCGGCATGGGAAAGATCGGGAATCGGGTAGCGAACGCCGCTCGCGCGCTTGAGATGGAGATCGTCGCGTGGGGCCCAACGCTGACCGATGAGCGTGCCGCGATAAGTGGCGTACGCCGCATGGAGTTGGACGACCTGATGCGGACAGCGGACTTGGTCAGCGTCCACCTGACGCTCTCCGACCTGTCGCGTGGCATTGTCAGCCGTGACCGCATCGCGCTCATGAAACCGACTGCATTCCTCATCAACACCGCTCGCGCCGCGATTACGGACGAGCCCGCGCTCATTGAGGCCCTGCAG
>JAERMM010000232.1 GCA_016844585.1 Chloroflexota bacterium
CCGTGCTACGAGCACGAATGACGACGCCCGGGAAGGTCGAGGAGAACTCGTTGTCGCGAGAGAGGGCCGGCGTTGGGACCAGCTCCTGAGCGTCAATCCCCATCTGGCGCCAGTAGTCGGCGATGAGCGCGACCTCCTTGACCCACGTCTGGTTCCCACCGCGTGTCTCGATCTGCACCGGCCGACCGTCGACGCCCATCAGCGGGCCATCTGCGCTTCGGGTCCATCCGCCCTCCGCGAAGAGCTGCGCGGCGCGAGTCTTGTCGTAGCGGTAGCGCGCAAACGGCTCGCCCACCACAGCGGATCTCGCGTCGTTCTTCCTCACGAATGTGTCTCCGCTCGTGTCCGGGAATCCGGGGTGCACGAACTCGCGGATGGCGTCGCGATCCATCGCGTGCAGCAGGCCGGCCCGCAGGCGCGGATCCCGGCTCATCTCCAGCGGGCGCGCAAGCTGCGGGTCGAACTGCGGGGAGATATAGGCCCAGTTGTCCTGCCGAAACGCCAGCTGCCCCTCGCCGGACTGCGCCCATTCGTCGCGCAGCTGCACGGCTTGGGCGGGGGTCACCGTCTTCTCCGAGATCATGTCCAACGCGCCGGCTTTCAGGCTGGCCAGCATGGTATTCGGATCGGTAATCGTACGGATGACGATCTTCTGGATCTTCGGCTGGCCGAGGAAGTAGCCGTCGAACGCTTCGAATACCTGCTGCTCGCCGAGCCCGAAGTCCACCAGGCGGAACGGCCCCAGGTTGATGTACTCGGTCGAGAAGTACGGCTGCGCCAGGAGTGCTACCTTGTCGCCCTCGAAGGCCTCACCCAGGATGTGCTTGGGAAACATCCAGAGGTTCCGATGGTCGAGATCCAATGCTCGGAATAATGGCGTCTTGTAGGTGATGATGACGGTCCGCGGATCCTGGGCCTCCACGTTGTCCGCTCCCCAGATGGATGGTGAGATAGAAGACAGGATTTCTGGCTGGATAGCGATCCGCCAACTGAAAACAGCGTCATCAGCGGTGAAAGGGACTCCGTCGTGCCAGCGGACGTTCGGGCGCAAGGTCCACACCGTGCGCATGCGTCCGTCTGGAAGAATGCTGACGGTTCCGTCGTCGAACGATGGGACGCGCGCCGCGATGCGCCCCTCCCGATTGCCCGCCTCGTCATACGTTACGAGCCCGGTCGTGTGGACCTCGGCCAGCGCGGCCACGCCGCTCGCGGTGCTGGAGAACTCCCACGGCCCGTACTGCTTGATGTTGGCGGTCTGCGCGATCGTGAGCGTTTTTGGCGCGGCGCTCGTCTCGCGAGCGGCCGCTGGGCGCTCTCCGGGCACTGGAACGGATGGCCCCGACGGTGCGCATCCGACGATCGCGATGAGTACGAGCCATGACGCTCGGCGAAGACCAGCCACCCCGACGGAGTCGGCGGCGCGATGAACGCGGCCGGTGGTCGGGCCAGCCCGCACCGGCCCTTTTGTCTTGGAGAGCATGGGCGGCTCCTCACTGTGGTTCGAGCTGAGTATATGTCGCTGCGCACCAAGATGGGGTCGACGGAAATCGTCGAGGCGGGTCCAAGCGAGCTCGCCAGCCCCCATCTTCAGAGCGTTAATTGCTCTGAAACTTCCCTCTCCCTCTGGGAGAGGGCTAGGGTGAGGGCCGGCCCGGGGGTTGCTTTCATTGCTTCGTGGTGCCGCGCATGGCATGGATAATTCTGTTCTAGCAGCACGGCACAGTCCTCCTGCCCACCGGGTAGACTAACCAGAGCAAATGAGCCACGGCTCGCCAGTCTGGGGGACGAGATGGCCGAAGCTGATTACATGGACCTCGAGCACACCGGGCCCGGCACGCTCGCCGGACGATATTTGCGAACGTTCTGGCAGCCAGTCTTCCGATCGAAGGACCTGCGCCCGGGCCGAGTTTCGCCAATCCAGATTTTGGGAGAGAAGCTCACGCTCTTCCGCGGAGAGGGCGGTGAGCCACATCTCGTCGGCTTCAGATGCGCACACCGCGGCTCGCAGCTCTCAGTCGGCTGGGTCGAGGGTGATGCGATCCATTGCCGCTACCACGGTTGGGCATATGACGGCAGCGGTCGTTGCGTCGAGCAGCCCGGAGAAGAAGATGAGGCGTTCAGAGATCGGGTGGGTATCCAGAGCTACCCCTGTCAGGAATACCTTGGACTGATCTTTGCCTACCTCGGCGAAGGCAGCCCTCCACCCCTGAGGCGATTCGTGGACTTCGAGAGGCCGGGCGTGCTCGAGGCTGGTGTCCCCGAGATCTGGCCGTGCAACTACTTCAATCGGATCGACAACGACTCTGCTCACGTGCCGTTCACACACCGTGAGTCCACGCTGCGCACCAGCGGACGGCTGCCGAGCGGTGCGCGCGACTCGACCGGGCAGGAAACCGAATATGGGGTCATGAGCACGTCCTTGCAGCCCGGACGGCCCCAATTCTACGTCCACTTCCACATGCCAAACACCAACCAGACACGATCCGTCGTACGTGTAGAGGGCAGCATTGAGGACGCGCGCAATCTGTATGTCGATCGCCTCTTCTGGCGGCTCCCCATCGACGACGACAACTGCATCAGCTACGTTGTCGACCTGGTGCCGCTGACCGGCGAGGCGGGCGAGGCATACCGCGAGCGCCGCCGCCAGTCAGAGGAAGCTGAGGGCCCGTCACCCAACGAGCTCGCGGCGGCGATCCTGCGCGGGGAATTGCGCGTGGAGGACGTTGATCCCAGCATCAGCATGTACAAGCTCTTCTGGATCGAGGACTACATGACCCAGGTGGGCCAGGGCTCAATGGCCGAACGCCCACCCGAGCACCTTGCACGTTCGGACCAAACAGTGATCCTGAAGCGGAAGGTCTGGCAGCGAGAGCTAAAGGCGTTGTCAGAGGGACGCCCGCTCAAACAGTGGACTGAGCCTCCCGGTCTGGCGGACATGAACGCGACGACCGCAGGATAGATCGACCAGCCACTTTGGCAGCACGACCATTCCGGCGGCAGGAGGCAGATCTGCCGATTGCGACCAACGTCCAGCAGGCGGGCTTCGACCTCTAGGAGGACAGGGCCCTGTTCGCCTGCAGCATCCTCCAGATCCGCGCCGGCGTCATCGGGATCTCAACGTTTCGCACTCCCAGATGCCAGAGCGCGTCTACCACCGCGTTCACCAGAGCAACCTGTCCGACGACGGTCGGCACCTCGCCCGGGTTGTGTTTGTCGCCGCCACCGTCGATACCCTCGTAGGCCTGTTCGAACTCCCAGCGTGGCGTCTCCACGGCGGTCGCCAGCAGATAGTCGAGGAAGCTGCTTGTGACATTCGTGCCCTGATCGTCGTAGGTCACAGCCTCCAGCATGGCTGGCGCGAATCCGCCCGCCATCGGCCCATAAACTTCGGTGACCAGGGCTCGCTGCTGTTTCACGTCGCCGGACCCGTGTACGCCGACGAAGCGGCGCACGGTGATCCTGCCCGTCTCCCGGTCGATGTCTACGACGCAGACCTGGCTCCCGAAGGGATAGGTTGCGTCCGGCGTCTTATGCCGCGTCGCCCCCTGCAGCGAGCGCATGGCCTGGATGTTGAGCACGCGCGAAGGTCCTGCGCGCAGAATCTCCATCGCGCTGCCAACCCCTATCCCTATCAGCTCACCGCGTGCTCGCCGCTCCGCCTGCTCGCGGCGCAAGTCCCAGTAACCGATGCGCGCCATCGCGCGCTCGAGCGCACGCGCATGATCAGGGGTTGATCCATCCGCCGACGCGGGGCCGACAAAATTTTGCAGGCGGAGCGTTGCCGGGTCGACGCCGATCGTGTGCGCCAGCGTGTCGACCAGCCGCTCAGTCGCGAAGACGCTGTCTGTCACGCGTAAGGTGCGCCTATAGGCAATTCCGGCGGGTGGCTTGTTCGTATAGACCGCGTCGACCGCGATGTGCATAGCTTTCAGCGCGTAGGGCGTCGGTGCGACCGGGTAGAGGTCTTCGGGCATCGCTGTCGGGTCGACGCCGGCGTTGGCATAGCCACGGTCGGTAATGGTCTTAACGCGGATGGCCTGGATCTGCCCGTCGGGGGTGGCGGCAGCCTCGGCAGAGATGCGGTAATCGCCGCCATACCCCTCGGATTTGAGATAAGCGATGCGGTCTTCGATCCATTTCACCGGCCGCCCGGTGATCAGCGACCCATAGGCCGCCAGTACGTAGCCTGGAGACGTCAGCACCTTGCTCCCGGCGGCGCCGCCGATGTCCGGGTCGTGGATCGTGATGTTTTGCGGCGTTATGCCCAGATGGCTGGCCGCGGTTCCGAGGACCGATTCGGTCACTTGCGGTGTGTGGGTGGAGGCCCACAGGGTCAGGTGCTTCGCCTCGGAGTCCCAGCTTGCCACGCAGCCAATCGTCTCGATTGCGGCGCCGTGGACCCGCGGCATGATGAAGTCCTGCTGAACCTTCACGGCGGCGCTGTCGAAGCTGCGAGCGGCTGCCGCAGCGTCTCCGTTCTCCCAGTGCCAGATGCGGTTTGACGTCGGGTCGCGATCCGGACGAACGATCGCCGCGCCCGGCTGGAGCGCTGCTTGCGCGTCTACCACTGGCGGCAGCGGCTCATAATCGATCTCGACCGCCGCCGCGGCATCCGCGGCGGAGTATCGATCCTCGGCAAGGATCGCCACGACCTCCTGGCCGTCGAACATCACGGTGTCCGTAGCCAGAACCATCTGGCGATCGCCAGTCAGAGTCGGCATCCAGGCCAGGCCCCGTTCTTCAAGGTCAACGCCCGTTATGGCGGCGACGACTCCCGCGATTCGCAGCGCCTCCGACATGCGCATGGGGGCTCCGCAGCAGGCGGAGGTACAGCATGTTGGGAAAGCGCACGTCATCGATGTAGTTTCCTCGGCCCTGGGCAAAGCGAAGGTCGCCGCCGCCGAGGAAGATGTGGAAGTCCGGGACCTCCTGCCCCGCTGCCGTCATACCGTTCCCCCGTTCCGCTGGTGCTCGGCGGCGGTTCGGATTGCATCGACGATGTTGGCATAGCCCGTGCAGCGACAGAGGTTGCCGGAGATCGCCTCGCGAATCTCGTCCTCCGTCGGGTCCCCGTTGCGCTGCAGGAGGCTGTAGCCGGAGATAACCATTCCCGGTGTGCAGTAGCCGCAGTCCATGGCGTGCTTCTCAAAAAATGCTGCCTGGACTGGATGCGGCGCGCCGTTCTGCTCCAGGCCTTCGATGGTGACGATGTCGCGGCCATCCGCCTGGACGGCGAATACGGTGCATGACTTCACCGCCCTGCCGTCGAGAAGGACGGCGCATGCGCCGCAGCTCGTCGTGTCGCATCCGACGTGCGTGCCCGTCAGTTCGAGTACGTCGCGGATGAAGTGCACGAGCAGCAAGCGCGCGTCTACCGTCTCCTCGAGCGGCTGCCCGTTTACGGTGAGATGGACGGTCAACCGCTCTTCGGCTCTGGCTGTCGAGGCCATTTGCTACCTCCGGGGGCGACCCCCACGCTGGCTCCGCCCGAGGAGGCGGGCGACGACCCGGGCTCCTGCTATTGGTCGGTCAGAGACTGAGAGTTCTCTGCGCGAGTTTAGGCTTGGGCACGCTCGACTGCACGGCGGAGCGCACGGCGAGTGAGCACTCGCACCATGTCTCGTTTGTAGTCCACAGGTCCGCGCAGGTCGCTCGCCGGGTCTGCCTCTTCGGCTGCCAGGTCCGCTGCGTCGGCGAACGCACGCTCGTCCAGCCGTTTCCCAACCAATGACGCTTCTGCCTTCCGCGCCTTGATGGGAAGCGAACCGACGTTGGTCAGCCCGATGCCGGCCGCGCGACAGACGTCGCCCTCGAGCTGCACAAATGCTGCGACTCCCGCTGTTGCGAGGTCACCGACCTTGCGTTCGAGCTTGAGGTAGGCGCTGCCGCAACCGCTGGCTGGCCTTGGGACTCGGATCCGCGTAAGGACCTCGCCTGGTTTCAGACTGGTCGTGAAGAATCCCTCGAAGAGGTCCGCCACTGGAATAACTCGCTCCCCACGGGGACCTTGCGCTATGACCTCCGCGCCGAGTGCAAGCATCGTCGCGGGGTGGTCATTGGCGGGGTCGCCGTGAGCCAGGTTACCCCCAATCGTGCCGAGGTTCCGTACCAGCGGATCGCCCACAACCGCCGCCGTGTCTGCGATGGCGGGATAGCGGGACCGCAGCAACGCTGAAGCCTCGACGTCGGCCTCGCGCACCAGAGCGCCAATTGATAGGAATCCGTCTGTCTCCTCGATAGTGGCGAGGCCGCCGATTCGGTTCAAGTCGACGAGATACTTTGGCCCCGCGAGGCGAAGCTTCATTAATGGAATGAGGCTCTGACCGCCCGCGAGCGCCCGGGCGTCCGTGCCGTAGTGGCTCAGCAGCGCGATGGCGTCTTCGATGCTCCGTGGAGCCACGTAGGCGAAGCGTGCGGGGAAAATCGGCTCACCCCTGGAAATTTCGCGCCAATCATACCATCGCATAGCCGTATAATTGGGCTCCGCGCCGAAGTGGCGGAATTGGCAGACGCGCTACGTTCAGGGCGTAGTGGGAGTACTCCCGTGGGGGTTCGAGTCCCCCCTTCGGCACCAGCGACCGACCCCGACCCTGGTGTAAATCCTGCTCTCATCCGTCGGCAGCGATCCTGAGGAGGTTCCCATGCAGCCCGCAGCCCCAGAGGTAAAGCCGGTCGATCTCTCTCGCTACGTTGACTTCATCAATACCGCGCTCGATGAGAACGTGCCCTGTGTGCTTGTGAGCGCCGACGGGACCGGGCATCCCGATGCCGCCTTGAAGGGCAGCCTCCACGTTTTCGACAACGACCACCTCGCCTGGTGGGAACGAAGCAAGGCGGAGCAGATCCTCCAGGTCGAAGAGAACCCGAGCGTTCTGGTCTTCTACCGGAATCCGAGTAAGAGCATCGCTCAGCTTCGTTTCTATGGTGTGGCGACGATCCATTACGACGGGGACGTGCGCGATAAGGTCATGGCCGGCACGCCCGAGCGCGAATTGAACCAGGACCCTGAGCGGAAGGGCTTCGGCGTGTTGATCAGGGTCGACCGCATTCGGCTCGGCCGCAATACCGTACAGCAACGCGAAGGCGCCGCCTGAGTCGGGCGTCCCTGATTCGCTCGGCCACATCTGAGCACGGATAAAGACTATTGCCGGTCTTGCGCGAAGGCACGGTCCTGAAGCACGGCACCTTCGTGATCGTGGCCGAGATCGGCCGCGGCGGCTTCGGTGAGGTTTACCTGGCACGCCAGCCGAAAATGGCCCGCGAGGTCGCCATCAAGGTCTTGCTGCCGCTGGCCGCCGCCACCCTCGTCCATCCGAATGTTCTTCCCGTCTACGATTTTGACTTCGACGACGAAGCCGGCGTCTGGTTCCTCGCCATGCAATACGTGCCTGGCGGAAAGACCCTGAAGGAATGGATCGGAGCGCCGTTGCGCCTCGAGGACGCGGCACGCGTCATCGAAGGCGTCGGCAGCGCCCTCGACCAGGCTCACGAGCACGGCATCATTCACCGGGACGTCAAGCCCGCGAACGTTCTGCTGGATCGCGAACGACCGTTGCTCACGGACTTCGGCATTGCTCACCTCGGCTCGATGGCCGGTCTGACCGCGACCGGCATGGCGATCGGGACCCCGGCCTACATGTCACCCGAGCAGGCGATGGGCAAGCCGGTTGGCCCGAAGAGCGACCAGTACGCGCTGGCCGTCATGACGTACGAAATGCTTGCGGCTCGGCTGCCCTTCGTCGGATCCAGCATGACACAGGCGCTTGCCCACGTGCAGGATGAGGCGCCTTCGCTCGCGTTGATGAACCCGGCGGTCTCCGAGCCGGTGGCCGGCGTGGTTTCGCGCGCCATGAGCAAGAATCCTGACGACCGTTACGACACCTGCGTCGAATTCGCGCGAACGCTGGTTCGAGCAGCGGCCGCGCAAGCCACCTTCGCGCAAGCCACCGCTCTGTCGACAGGTACAGGGGCGCCACCGGCGAGCGCCGCGGTACCTGTCAGCGCTGCACCCTCGGTCGCCAATGCGGGGGCCGTCACCGGTGCTCCGCTTTCCATGGCTGAGCCGCCGAACACGGCTGACCAGACACTGGCCGCGGCTCCATCAGGGATCGCACCCTTTGAGGGCGCGTCGACCGGTCCACAAGCCTCGTTGGCGGCGGCCCCCGTCCCAAGTGTGGCCGAGGAGCCGGTCGTCCAGGCGACTCCTTCAGGGGCAGTGGGCGCTCAGTGGAGTCGGATCGAAGAGCTCCAAGCGCAGGATGCTGCTCGGTCGGAGCTCCGGCAATCTGCTTCCACATCCGCGCGGCCAAAGAAGTTGCCGCTTCCGCTCATCGGCGCCGCCGGGGTCGGGCTGCTCGCCATCGCGGTCATCGCGCTCGTCCTTCCTCAGGTGGTCCCCCGCGCAGCCCCTGTACCACCAGGGGAGCAACCGACTCCGGCCCCGGCTACGGTGGTTAGCGGCGATCCGGCGCGCCCAATTGGCACCTTGCGACTCACGTCAAGTCCGGAGGGGGCGGCAATCATCGTGGATGGTGAGCCAGCGGCACGGACGCCCCGCCAGCTGAACCTGGCCCCCGGCGAGCACAACGTGGTGATCGCAATGCCGTCGTTCCGAGAATGGACACGTCGGATTTCGGTCATCGAGGGACAGTCGCTAAACGTCGCAGCCGACCTCGATCCACTCCCCGCCCCGGAGACGCTTGAAATGGTGGATCGACGCATGGGTCGCGATCCGTTCGTGGACGCCAAAGGCGTCGTGCGCCTGGGGACACTAACGGACACCTTCCTGCTGTCGGATGACGTCAATGCTGTTCTGTATTTTCGCCCGACGTCGTTCGACGTGCGCGACGTCTCATACACGATCACCTACCGCTGGCAGCGGGCCGATGGCGCGGAGCCCATCGAGTTGTCTGGTGAGCGGATAGTGACCAAGGACCTGGACGAGTGGTATGACCGGGGTTGTGCGCCCGCCACGGCTTTGGACGGGCGCGGATCGAACTCGCCGCTCAACGTCGATGTGCTGATTGACGGCACAGCGGTAGGCCAGTTCACATTCCGCATCGCCGGTGGAAGTCCGGCGAATCGGCCGCAGAGCGCCTGCGACGTGGGCCGCGTGCCCACAACGAGCGTCTAACACGCAACGCGAAACCAGTCATGGGGAGTTGTTCATGACGCACATCGCGAAACGTATCGGAGGCCTCGCACTTGCTTGCCTTTTTTGCTGGAGCTGGCTCTATCCGGGCGGTTCGGTGGATGCTCAGGCATGTACGGGCGCGAGCTTGTCGTTTGGATCGAGCTCCGGAGCTCCCGGCTCGACCGCGACGGTCAGCGGCTCCTGGACAAACATTCCCTCTGGTACCCAGTCCTATTCCATCACCTACGTCGATGGAAGCATCAGCCTCGGCAGCGGATTAACCGTCAATGGCTCCTTCCAGCAGACGTCGATCACCATTCCAGCCAGCGCCACGCCAGGCTCCCACACCATCAAAGCGAGCACGAGCGGCTGCCCTGACCTCACTGGGAGCTTTACCGTGACTCCCAAGTTGGCCACCGCCACACCGAACGTTACGGTCACGCCTCGTCCCGCGGGCACGGGGACAGGTAGCAACCCGCAACCTTCAACGGGTACCGTCACCCGGAGTGGCCAACCGACGCCATCTGGTGGCTCTGGCGGAACCGGCGCATCTGCCGGTCGGCCGAGCCCGACCGCGGGTGCC
The DNA here is from genome assembly GCA_016844585.1 of Chloroflexota bacterium. Lineage (GTDB taxonomy): Bacteria > Chloroflexota > UBA6077 > UBA6077 > SHYK01 > JAERMM01. The sequence goes on from JAERMM010000232.1 coordinate 9,717, forward strand.
GCACCTATCGCCACGGCGACAGTTCGGTCCACTCCCGTGCGGCAGGACACCTCAACGTCATCGATCGCGCTCACCCAGAGCATCGCGCGGACGGGAGGCGCACCACTGCCGATCTTTGGCCAGACGATCGAGTACGAACACCTGATCCGCCTTAGCAACAATGGCTCTGGTAGGGCGAAAGTCGGTGTGACGTTCAGCACCGATTACGATTCAGACACTCGTGTCGCAGGGGTCAGGGCATCCGTCGGCGTCGCCACGTTCAGACCTTCTTCGGTTGAATGGACCGGGGAGCTCGCAGCCGACGATGCAGTCGAGCTGCGGGCCACGCTGCGGCAAACACCGTCTGAGGCCCGAGCGCCGAACCAGCCGATTGGCGGTCAGAGCCTGACGGTCACTGACCCGTCGACCGGGATGCCGCTGGATCTTCCAGCGGCGTCGTTGCCCACACCGCCGTTGCTGCCGCCGGCATTTCGGGTCGTGCAGCCGGCGCCCCCGCAGTTTGATCCA
>JAERMM010000233.1 GCA_016844585.1 Chloroflexota bacterium
GCGAAGCTGCGCTTTCTCGGCGGCGTTTGCTCTGGTCCTCGTCGCCCCTAGTGTCTGGGCTGACTCCATGGATGACCAGGCGCTGGCAATCGCACGCGAGCTTCAGTGTCCGATCTGCCAGGGCCTTTCGGTCGCCGATTCGCCGTCGCAGCTCGCCGTGCAGATGCGTGGGGTTATCCGCGACAAGCTGCAAGCTGGCGAGTCGCGAGATGCCATCATGGAGTATTTCGCGGAGCGCTACGGCGAGTCAGTTCTCATGAGCCCGCCGCGTGCCGGATTCACCGCCTTCGTATGGATCGCGCCGTACGTCGCCGTTGCCGTGGCGGTGGCCGTGGTTGCCTGGGTCATTATGAGGCGCACAGGTCCGATGCCCGCTGCGATTCCCGATTCTCGGCCGGATGGCTACCTCGACGAGGTCGACGACGCGTTTCGTGAGCTGCGGGACCGACCCCTTCGGTGACGCCTCTGGTTGCGCTCATCCTTGTCGGCGTATCTCTCTTCGTCATCGCGTTTCCACTATGGTCTCGGCGGTCGGACCTAGCCGTTTCTGGCGAGATCGATTCGACCGCGGAGCTCGAGGAGCGCTACCGCAGCGCGCTGGCCGACCTGCAGGACCTCGAGACGGATCGCGAAGTGGGCAATCTGTCAGAGTCCGACTACGCGGAGCTTCACGAGCAGCACCGGCGCCGCGCGGCGCAGACCCTGCGCGCCATCGACGTGCAGCGGCTGAGACGAGACGAGCGGCGCGCCCAGGTCGAACAGGAGGTGGCGCGGCGTGTGCTCGGGCAGACGGCGGCGTCTTTGGCGTCGCGACCGCTGTCAAATGGCCGGGTGACGGTCGCCGCAACGCGCACGGAAGCAAGGTCCCCAAATCCAGTCGAGGTTTCCGTTACCACGGCTCAGCCGATATCGAGGCGGGTTCTTGCGATCGCAGGTGGTGGGGCAACGATGGCCATCGTTGGGATTGCTGCACTCTACGTGCATCTGCTTCAGTTGCAGGCCGCCCAGGCGCCGATGACAGTGCTACCGATCCAACATGCCCACGCGGCGGTGATCGATGCAGCTGGAACGTTCTGGGTAGGACACCACGATGGTCTTCTTCGCAGTGGCAATGGGAGGGAATGGCAATCTGTTGGCCTGGCAGGAGATGTGATGGGCGTCACGGAAGTGCTGAATGGGTCGCGGCGTTTGGCAATTGGGCACGACGTATTGCTTGCGAGCGACGACAACGGGGTGAGTTGGACCGCTCTGACATCGGACCTGCCGGGCACGGATATCCATGGCGCTGGGACGGGTGGCAATGGGATCTACGCCTACGTCGTCGGATTCGGGACGTTCGTGTCTCAGAATGGGTCCGCCTGGCAGCGGACGGGGCCCGTGCTGTCCCCTGGCGTCACTTCCCTGGCCGTCTTGCCCAGTCGTGGCGGCGACTTGCTCGTCGTGGCATCGGACGGAAGCATCCTTCGGTCGGGGGATGGAGGGCGGACCTGGGGATCAGGCGCTGGCGCCGGGAACCTCGCGATTACCGGCTCGGTCCGCGGCGTATCGGCCGATGCGACGACCGGTGCCTTGTTCGCGGCTACCACTGATGGGCTGTTCCGTAGTCTGAGCAGCGCGGCTGATTGGTCGAAGCTCCCGTTCAAGGGCGGGGTTACCGCCGTTGGTGCAAGAGGAGACCGGGTGGCTCTCGTCGACGACGGGGGCCGTTTCTTCCTGAGCACAGACGGAGGCGGAACCTGGACCGCCGATCAGTGATCGCCATCAGCGTGGTCCTGGGTGTTGTGCTGGTTGCCCTCGGAATGCTGACGCCACCAAGCGTAGCAGCTCAGGGAGCAAGCACGTTCGCAATCGAAGGCGAAGTTAGCAACGGAACCCGCGACGCACCGGCTCCTCGCAGCGCAACCATTCAGCTCGTTGCTTTTACGGACAGCTCCATTGAAGGTACCTGGGATTCCACGGTCGACGAGTCAAGTCGGTACCGATTCGATAGCGTGCCGTTGATCCAGGGCGTTTCCTACGTAGTCGGCGTCGATTACTCCGGCGCCACCTACGCTGAGTCGTTGGCCGCTGTTCCCGAAGGCGGCATAGCAGTCAGGGACCTCAAGGTGTATGAGAGCGTGCAGGTGGATCCTGGGGTCCTGTTCGAGCAGAGCGCCATCGTGGTTTCCGGCGTCGATCCGGCGAACCGAGCTGTCACGATGCTCGAGATTCACAGCGTGGTCAACCCAACAGACCGCACCTTCATCCCGAGCGCGGCGGGTCCCGGCGGCCCGGCGGGCCTCCTCGTTTTCGGCCTTCCGGCCAACGCGTTTGCGCTCACGCCGGAGCTGGGACTCGATGTGAGTCGGATGGTGCAAATCGACCGAGGGTTCGCATCGCTGGGTCCTGTTGTCCCAGGCAGGAATGAGATCGCGTTTTATTATCAATTCCCGTATTCCTCGGCGGAGTTTCTGTTTCAGAGGACGATCCGCTATCCGGTGGAATCATTCAGGGTCCTGGCGCCCGTGCCCGGTCCGTCGCTCGCGAGCGGGGAGCTTTCGAGCGTTAGCTCAGCCGACATCGCCGGCCGCCAGTACCAGACGCTCACCGGTGGACCATATCCGGCGGGAACGGTCGTAAACGTGATGCTACGCGATCTTCCAGCGACCGGAGCAACGGCCGATGCCGCCCCGTGGTGGTCGATAGCAGGCGCAGGCGTAGCCGTTGGGGTTGCCCTGGCGCTCATCGCGTGGGGGGGCCGCCGAGCGCGACCCGCGGCTCCGGCGTTGCCAGAGATATCCGGCGCCGCCGTAGAAAGGATCGTTGCGCTGGACTTGAAATGGGCGAGCGGGGCCATTGAGGAGGCCGCTTACCACACCGAGCGTGAAGAGTTGCTTGACGCTGCTGTCCGTGAGGCCGTCCCCGCGAGCGAGCCGGCGCCCCGGGAATGATCGGCGTGCGCGGTGATGGTCTTGGACCGCGATCGTGACCAACGGCCCTTCGGACGCAACTCTCTCCCTGCTCCGGAGTTATGCGCGGAATTGAATGGTCGGGGTGCCCGGACTCGAACCGGGGACCTCCTGCTCCCAAAGCAGGCGCGCTACCAAGCTGCGCTACACCCCGAATCTGTTCTGCATCCGCAACTGAGCTTGTGTGGCAGCAACGGTGTCCGGAATTATAGCTTCTGACTTGGTACGGGCCTGATGGTGTTGAGGTAGCGGATCAGCTTGTGGGTCGCGCGGCCGCGGTGACTCATGCGGTTCTTGCTCTCATCGCTGACTTCCGCCATGGTTAGTCCTAGGCGCGGGATGAGGAAGATCGGGTCAAAGCCGAAGCCATTCTCGCCCGACGGTGCGTCGGCTATGCGGCCGGCGCAACGGCCCTCGAAGAAGCGCTCTTCGCCGTTCGGATGGATCAGGACAATAGCGCAGCGATATCGACAGCCTCGTCGCCTGGCTGGGACGCCGCTCAGCAGCTCCAACATTCGAGCGTTCTTGGCTGGGCCGTCGGGGAGCCCCTCGTAGCGGGCGCTGTGGACCCCTGGGCGTCCGCCAAGTGCGTTGATCTCCAGGCCTGAGTCCTCCGCCACTGTCATGACCCCCGTTGCCTCGAAGTGTGCGCGGGCTTTCAGCCGAGCGTTCTCGATGAACGTCTCCCCTGTTTCTTCTACTTCAAGGTTGATTCCGAGATCGGCCGGGCTCTGCAGGAGATAGGGGGTGCCTTTCAGTAAGGCTGCTAGCTCGCTAACCTTGCCGGCGTTCGTGGTGGCGACAAGCAGCGGAGTTCTTGTGGGGGCCGCCCGCGGCTCCTTAGAATCGGCCATGTCCGAACCTCCCAGCGCCCCCGCTGCGCCGCTCGAGGTCGCCCGCGTCGTGAGCGTCAGCTTGGAGGTATACGCCAAGCGCTGGAGACCCCACCTGGCTGCCGCCTCCATCGCCCAGCTTCCAGCGCTCATCCCCACCGTCATTCTCGTGAATATGCTTCTGGACGCGATCGTTCAGGTGGTCCTCGCTCGCTCGGTGGATTCCCTGGGACCAGCGGTCGCGCTCAGCTTCGCGCTCCTTGTAGTGACGTTTTTCAGTGGGTTCGCCTTTGTTCTGATGGGCGCGGCCGCCAGTCAGATGGTGCAACGCTGGCTGGCCTTCGAAGAGGTTTCGCTGGTCGATGCTTACGCAATGGCGCTTCGTCGCTTCTGGCGGTTGGCCGGCGCCATGCTCACCGCATTCGCGATGATCTGCGGCGGGTTCGCAGCGGTGGCCGCCTTTCTCGCCTTGTTCTATGCTGGGTTCCTGGTCGTGTTCCAGATCGACATCGCGAACGATCCGCGCTTTTTCTGGATCATGTTCACGATCACTGGTTTAGCGGCGAGCGCCGGCGGTGTCCTCCTCATGGATGCGATGGTTCGCTGGTCGGTGTTCATTCAGGCAGTCGTGATCGAGGGCAGCGGGCCGGTTGAAGCCCTGGAGCGTAGTGCCGCCCTGGTCCGGGGGAACTGGCTGCGCTGCGCCGCCGTACTTGGACTGCTGCTCCTGGTCTCTGTTCTGGGGATGGCCATTCTGGGCAGCTTGCTAAACGCGTTGCTTCTGCCGCTGGGCACGCTGCACGCTGGCTCCCGCGAGATGGCGAACGGCGCGGCCGCGGTCGTGGGGCAGGTTATTTTGTCGCCGGTGCCGGCGATCGGTGTTACCCTGCTCTTCTACGCGCTTCGCGACGGGGCTGCGGTCTGGCCTAAGGTAGAGGCGTGGTTGCGCCCCCCCGCTACCATATGAACGGGTTCGAGCTGCTGAAGGCCGGTTGGGTTCCCGCCGCACCGC
>JAERMM010000234.1 GCA_016844585.1 Chloroflexota bacterium
GTAGGGCCCTAGGCCGATGAAGTCCGTCCTGAAGCGAGGGCTCTTGTCGAAGTTCGCTTTGTCCGTCCGATAGAGCTCGTCCAGCAAGTGCAGGGGAAGCGGGTCTAGCGCTGGCGCCTCGTCCGCGTGGGCGTAGATGGTCGACCAGTGGATAACGAAGGACAGCGGATCGGTTGCCTCGACGGCTCGCATCAGGGACAGGACACCGGTGTCGTCGCTGAGAACCTCAGGATCCGAGTACACCGCGAAAGTGAACGCTATGTCAGCACTGGTGAATGGCGTGCCATCCTGCCACTTGATGTTGGGACGGATGGTCCACATCGTCTCCATCGAACCGTCCGGGTTGACCCGCCAGGTGCCCTTCTCGGCAGAGATCTGCTCGCGGGCGAGCCGGGGCTCGTAGACTCCCTTGTCGCTCTGGACGACGAGGTAGTCGTGAGCGATCGTCAGCGGCTGGCGGCGTCCTCCGGGAGGACCGCCGTTGCCGACGAGCTGCGTGTTGAACAAGTTCGGCTCGACTTGAATGGCGAGAGTGAGCAGCCTCGGCGCTGAAGGAGCGGCGGCTGGATGCTGCTGAGCCGGCGCACATGCCGAGAGCAGAATGGCAAGGACAGCGAGTGCCGGCCATTGGGCTGGCCGGCGCGGTGACTCGGCGCTCATTCGGGCTCCCACCGACCGGCTTGCTACATGCCCGCGCGCTCATGGTGGCCCTCGGCGGGCACGAGATGTGGAGGCCGCACCCATTGCTTGAGTGGGCGCCCCTCGGCGAGAGCGCGCATCTCGCGAGACCAGAGCTCGCGGAGGAGGGTCACTCCCACGTCAGACCGCCCCAGACGCTCATGCGTTCGGTCGGCAATGAGTCCCTGGCCGCGCTGCGTGGAATAGTCGCCCACATTTACGAGAGCAACACTGCTCGTGTCTACTTCATCGAACGTCAGATCGCCGGCAAGGACTCGCTCGCCGACATCGTATGCGTCGTGCCGCTGTTTGACCATGGATTGCGCCCGGTACTCCCGGTAGAGATCGGCAAGATCACCGGTCAGGCGGATGAGGTCCACCGCGAAGCTCCGGTGGCTGAAGTCGTCGATGGGCACTGCCCGCCACGCGAGCATGTTCTTCCACAGCGGCCGACCGAGCTCGGCGTCGATTCTCTTGCGCAGATCGTGCGTGAGGCGTACGCCGTTCGGATGATTGTGGATGTTCGGCATGCCGTACTGGGCCAGGTGCTCGTCGCCATCCGGGAATCGGAGGGTTTCCGTGCGTCCCCACTCGCTTTCGACGAGCCAGAGCTCCGGAATGTCCCAACGCCCGTCTGGCGTGCGAAGCCGCTTTCCGTGTGCGAAGGCCGTGTGAACGTAATCGCCTCCGTTCTCGAGGCTCTGGAAAAAGTTGTAGTTGCGAACGTAGGTACTGACCTCGAGGACCCCCTCCTCTTCGAAGTCCGGGTAGCGGGGCAGCGGTGGGGCCTCACCTTCGCCAAAATAACCGAAGATCACCCCCAGATACTCCTCCGTGGGGTAGCTCTCAATGCGGACCCTTTTCGCGTAGGAGTCGGCTTCGGCTGGCTGCTCAACGCACTGGCCCGAGTCGTCATACATCCAGCCATGGTACGCGCAGCGAATGCAATCGCCCTCGACCCAGCCAATCGATAACTGCGTCCCCCGATGCGCGCAGCGAAACTCGACGATGTGGGGCTTGCCGCTTTCCCCGCGATAGAGGGTGAAGTCTTCGCTCATGATGTGGAGAGGCCTGGCGCGCCCGGGCGGCAAATCCTGCGAACAACACACGGGCTGCCAGAACGTTCGCATGAAACGTCCGGCTAGCGTGCCCGGCCCCGTGTGGGCAAAATCGGTGTAATCAGCCTCCGTGTACTGTCGCCGTGTGTCCGCTTGCGCTGCGACCATTTGCATCTCCAACGAAGGGTGCTCGCCGAATGGCGCTTGATGCAGACTATCGACAAGGGAACGACCTGTCAAATAGACTCCAGCGGGTCAAGGGCTCACCTCGACTGGGCGATTGACTACGGCATCCGAGACCGCAGATCGTTCTGAAGAGGAATCGGTAGGCCGCTTACCCAACGGATCGGAGGGTCAGGAAAATGGCAAGGAACGGATTCCAGGTTTTCGACAGCGACATGCACATCATGGAGCCGCCCGATCTCTGGGAACGGTACATCGACCCCGAGTTCCGGTCGATCGCGCCCCGCGGCATCACGTCGGCAAACGTCCGTGATCTGCGCATCGTCTTCCCCGGTGACGACAACCTCAACATCGGAGCCAGCAGCCGACCACTGCAAGAGGGGCGCACCTTCGAACGGAACCAGCTTCTGTACGCCGACCATGCGAGTCGCGGCTGGACGGCCGACTGCCAGATCGAGGCCATGGATAATGAAGGGATCGACGTCGCGGTCCTGTTCCCCACCCGCGGGCTGAGCGTCCTCGGGCGCCCGCACACCAACGCGCCGTTCGCCGCCGCGATCGCCAGGGCATACAACGACTGGTTATTCGATTTCTGCAAGACCGACCCGACCCGGCTCCTCGGCGCGGCGATGCTGTCTGTGTTCGACGTGCAGGATGCCATCGACGAAGCGCATCGGGCGGTGGAGGAGCTGGGCTTCAAAGCGGTCTTCTTCCGCTCGATCATCGTGAACGGCAAGAACTGGTACGACCCGTACTACGAGCCGCTGTGGGACACCCTCGAGAAGCTTCAGATCCCGGTCGGGTTTCACGAAGCCTTCCGAACCAGCAACGTGCACCAGGTTGGAGAAACATTCGAACCAAACGTCGCCCTACGGCGAGCCTATGCACAGCCAGTTGGGCAGATGGTCGGGCTTGGCGCCTTCGTCGGTGGTGGGATCCTGGCGCGGCACCCGATGCTCAAGGTCGCCTTTCTGGAGGCCAACTGCGCCTGGGTCCCCTGGCTGCTCTGGCGACTCGACGAAGGCTACGAGCGCGAGGGCGACGTCTTCATGCCGGAGCTCACGATGGCCCCGAGCGAGTATTTCAAGCGCCAGTGTTACGTGTCTGTCGAGCCGGATGAGTTTCCTGCCCAATCGATGATCCAGACTTTCGGCGCGGACCAGGTGGTGTTTTCCACCGACTATCCCCATTTCGATTCGAAGTATCCTGAGGCGGTGGACAGCTTTCTCAAGATGCCGCTGACTGATGAAGAGAAGCGTAAGATTCTCTGGGACAATTGCGCCCGCTTCTACTCCGTCGAAGCGTTTGTTTCTCCCTCGCCCCCACTGGGGGAGAGGGTTGGAGTAAGGGGGTAATCTCTCGCCATCGACCGTGCCCTTCATTCAGTTTCGGTCTTGTACGCACTAAGAGGAGGTATTTCGTGGCAGTAGAGATCAAGACACAGAACGCGCTCGATCGATTCGTCACCAAAGCCCGTGACCTGTTTGCCAGCGAGCCTGACCTGGAGGAGCGCTGGGCGAAGCTGTCTCCGATCATGGCCGAGCTTCTCGCTGATTCCGAGGTTATCGAGGCTTCCACTACGTGGCCGAACACCGTGGTGGACGAGACGCGAGTCCACGGGCGCGCTGAGAATCTGCTGTTCTATGAGGACCCCGACTACGGATTCGTCGTAAGTGGCCTCAAGAAGCTGCCCGAGCGGAGCGGCAATACCACGCGCGTGCACGATCACGGGCGTATCTGGACGCTCTACGGCGTACTCGACGGCCGCGAACGGATGGAGCGCTATGAGCGGACGGACGACCGATCGAAGCCCGACTATGCCGAGATCCGAAGGAGCGTCAATACGGTGGTCGGCCCGGGCGAGATCGACCTGGTGAAGCCCTTCGAGATCCACACTGAGGTGACGATCGGCGAGGCGACGATCGCGCTCATCATCCGCAGCGAGAAGCCCGGCGAAGCCAACCAGGGGCGGTACAACACCGAGACGTTCGCGTATTCCGAGAGCCATGGCCCCCGCCAGACGCCCGTTGAGATGTTCCCACGGACGTAAGCCGGCGTCCGGTAGGGGAGGGGCTTCTCCCCTCCCGCCCGGTGCCGCAGGCTGATCTCCGCGGCGGGGGACGAGCCCCCGCCCTACCGGACGCGTAGCTGATGCGATGGCGATATGCGTGACAACTGATCCCCTGGGCTCCAAGCGTTGCAGATAGCGCGCCCGCCGCTACTCATCACGGCAGGCGCGCTGTTGGCGCTCATCGCCTGCGCGACGTCGCCTCCAGCCGCTTTGCAGCCCAGCGAAGCAGGGCAGGCCTCCCAGCGGATGGGGGGCACGCTCCGCGTTGCCTGGTTGCTGGAGCCTGAGACTCTGGCCCCCAAGTTCCTCTCTGGCTCAGGAACGCCCGAATACCTGTGGCTCTTCAGCTCGTTCCTCACGCAGCTGGACGCAGCCGGGGTTTCCCACCCGCTGCTTGCCCAGGAGATCCCCACCCAGGAGAATGGCGGCTGGGTCGTCAATCCGGACGGGACCATGATCACGACCTACCGCTTGCGTCCCCAGGCGAAGTGGCACGATGGCACACCCCTCACCGCGCAGGACTTCGTGTTTGCTTACGAAGTGTTCACCGATAAGGAGCTTCCCGTCCTGAGGCCGAGTCCCGAGCCTCTGATGGAGCGCGTCGACGCCCTGGATGACCACACGGTGGTCATCAGGTGGACACAGCCGTACGTCAACGCGAACCGTCTCGGGCTCGAACAGCTTCCACCGATGCCGAGGCACGTGCTCGGGGCGAAGTACCGGACGAACAAGGCGACCTTCGTCACCGGCCCGGAGTGGACCACTGCCTATATCTCGACCGGGCCATTCAGGGTCGATCG
>JAERMM010000235.1 GCA_016844585.1 Chloroflexota bacterium
CTCGGTCGGGTAGCTGCGGATCTTGATCCGCTGGCAGAACGGCTCCGGCTCAGCCGGCTGCTCGACGCACTGGCCGCTCGCGTCGTAAGTCCAGCCGTGGTAGAAGCAGCGCAGATTGTCGCCCTCCACCCATCCGGTCGAGAGTTGGGTGCCGCGATGCGCACATCGAAACGCCAGCGCCTGTGCCCGACCGCTTTCGCCACGATAGAGGGTGAAGTCCTCACTCATGATGCGGAGCGGCACTGCGCGCCCCGCGGCGAGGTCCTGTCCGCGGTAGGCGGGATGCCAGAACAACCGAAGGTAGCGCCCCCCAACGGTCTCGGGGCCAGTGTGCACGAAAGCTCGCCAGTCAGTCGCCCCAGTCGCTTCTTGTAAGGCCGTCATCGCGCTGCTCCTCCGATACTAGGCGTACAGGCACGGAGGGCAGAATCTCGCACCTTGGCGCCGTGTTCGTTCACGTCGGCCATTGTAAAGCAGGGATTGGCGGGCCACAATCGAGGTTTCTTCGGCAGCGTGACGGAGGAGTTGCATCTTCTGGTGCTTCTCTGACTACCTGGTGGTCGCACCTTGCCCTCCGGCGCGCCACATGGCCAGCCAACTCTCTCGGGTTGGGATGACTGGCTTGGTCGAGGTCGGCATCCGGAGCTGGACCCTAGCGAGGGCGTCTGGCCCCTACGCCGGAGTGACTCGGCCGAACGTCCCCACGTCCGTCGTCGAGGATGATGCGGAGCGCCTGGATGTCCGATGAGTAGATGGGGAGAAGCACCGCCACCTCGCGCCTCCGCTGGCCGATCACGATGGGCCCCTGCGTTTGGCGTGCTCGCTAGCTGCCGATCAGCCGATCCAACGCCGGGGTGGCTGGGTCGATCCAGGACAATTGGGGGACCGCGCCAAAGGCCCGATCTCCTGACACCAGAGCCTCAGCGTGTCGGTTGAGGGCGACAGCTGCCAGCACCGCGTCGAAAGCTCCCAGCGAAGGGTGGCGCTCGAAGAGCGTCAGCCCCAGGTCGAGATCGTCCGGCTCGGTGGTGAGCAGGGCGAACGTCCCCTGAAAGTAGCGCGCGAGCTGGACCGCGTCCTGGCGCGTGCGGCGACGCGCCCGTATGTGAACGAACTCTTGAAGAACTTCCACCGTCGTGGTCGCGTCGATACGCCTGTCGCCGTGGGCTACCAGAAGCCGCCGACATGGGTAACGCAGCGGATGCTCTTCGCCCACCGCGTAGGCGAGCACGGTAGTGTCGAGGATGATCACCCAGAGGCCCTGTCATGGGCGGCGTCGAGTTCGCTTCGGAACAAGGATGGATCCTGCGGCACCGGCATCGGCTCGGCAGCCAGGATCGCCTCGACGGCGCTGTGGCGCTCCGTGGGATCCGCAGGCAGCCTGTCGATTGCCTCCCGAATAACTGCTGCAATCGAGGACCGCTGCTTTTCGGCTTCACGTACCAGCTTCTGATAGCGGTGCGAATCGAGCAGGATCTGCAGCCGGTGGTCTAACATGCACATACAGTAGCATATGCACCGAGCGCTCGGCAATTCGCCAGGGTACGCCGGTCGGCTAGATAGGTTTCTTGCGGCGCACACGAGCGGGCATCCGCACGAGCAGATGATCGCGGTGGCCCAGACGGTCTATAGCGGGTATTCGACAAGTTCCCTCGCCTGCGGGTTGGGTTTCTGGAGGGGGCGCCAGGATGGGTTCCTATGCTCGCGGAGCGGATGGTTGGGGCGTCGCCCACCATTGCTCCCGGTCGCGGTCCGGAAGTCCACTTGATCTCGACGCGATGCGGCAGGTCATTCCCGGTCCCAGAGATGTGCGTTCCGGGAAAGCACACCCGGTCCGGCGCCGGGCCCTTGCGTGCCGGCGTAGTCGTCGAGCAGCGCGTGGACTCCCCTTGATACGGCCGCGAACGTCGTTCGATAGTACAACGGGATCGCGGGCAACTCCTCTGCCAGCAGCTCACCCATGTCCTTCAGTATGAGTCCTTGCTGTCGCTGCCCGACCGTTCGATACAGGCGGTCGATCAGCCCGTCGAGGGTGGGATTCGCATAGTGGCCAGCGTTCGTGCCGATCCAGCGGTTCTGCGGAACAGAATGCTCGCGGCTGTCGAAGCTCGAGAAGATCTGGTCTCCTGTGGCCCGAGCCCGTGGCTCAGCCCCGGGAAACTTGGATTTGTATTCGGCGTTTCGGGAGAGGGAGAGGGGCGATATCTGTTCGGTGATGTCGATCCCGAGTTGGCGCCAGGCGTCCGCTATGAGCGCTGTCTCCTTTGCGTCCACAGGATCGCCACGGACCTCGAACTGGACCTGCTCGCCCGCCGCGTTGAGGAGGCGCCCATCGCTCGCCCGCCGCCATCCTGCGCTGGCCAACTCCTGTGCCGCGCGTGAGGGGTCGTAGCGGAAGGATGCGAACGGTAGGCCCACTATCGGCGTCCGCGGATCGTTCTTCGGCATGAATGTGTCGCCGCTTGAGTCGGTGAAGCCCGGGAGCAGAAAATCGCGCACGGCGTCTCGGTCGAGTCCGTACAACAAGCCTCGCCGGATGCGCACGTCCTGACTTATCTCGATCGGCCGCGCCCACTGTGGATCGAACTGGAACCAGAGGTAGCGCCAGTTTTCCTGTCGCTCGACGAGGGTACCTGCCCCGCTCTGCCTCCAGTCGTCGCGCAGCAACACGAAAACGTCGAGAGGGAGTGTCTTCTCAGTTGCGATGTCGGTTGCGTCGGCCTTCAAGTCCGCGAGCACGACGTTTGGATCGGGGACAACCCGGATGATGATCCGGTCGAGCCGAGGTCGTCCGAGGAAGTAGGCGTCGTACCGCTCGAAAACCAACCGTTCGCCGAGGCCGAAATCGACCAGGCGAAACGGGCCCAGATGGATGTACTCGGTGGACCAGTGCGGCGCGTTGAGGAACTCTTCTTTATCTGGATCCGCCAACTGTCCTAGGACGTGCTTCGGCATGAGCCAGAAGTCGCGGTGTCCCAATTCGACCGCGCGATAGTAGGGGGCCTTCCAAGTGATCACCGCCGTCAGCGCATCAGGCGTCTGCACTTGCTCGATCGAGTTCATAACGACCTTCGCGGACCCTGACATCGGGAAGCCGGGGTCCGCGCCGACTTGCCAGCTAAACGCCACATCTTGAGCGGTGAATGGCGTCCCGTCGTGCCACGTGACGTCGGGCCTGAGGCGCCACGTCGTCTGCATTCGCCCGTCGGGCGGAATCACAATCGAACCGTCGTCAATGGAGGGCAGTTTCGCAGCAAGGCGCGGCTCCACGCCGCCGACCCGGTCGTTGGTAACCAGACCGTTCATGTGGATTTCCGCCAGCGAGGCGCCGCCACCGGAAGTATTGGAGAAGTCGTCCGAGCTGAACGATTTTATGCCGTTGAGCTGAACGACCGTGACGGTCTTTAGTGCCCGGTCCACTGCCGTCGCGGGGGACTGACCTCGGTTCGCGGCGGCGGGGTCGCTCGGGGCGCATCCGATCACCGCGAGGCAGGCGAAACACCCGACAGCAAGACGCTTCGAACGCGTCCACGACCGACCTCCCGTCGTGCGCCTCATAGCCACCCACTTGGACTGCGCACTCACAACGACGCCCCGCGCCTGACGGCCATCACAGCCATGACGCATCTCCTCCGGTCCACGGCATCCATCGAAAAGCGGCCCGCAATCCGGCTCGCTCCGGGCCAGTATAGCGCGCGCTCGCTGGTGCGGCGACCGCCCATCCGGCCTGCTCCGTTTGACCCAATGCGGCTCAGAACCCAGCATCACGCGAGAGCCTGGCCGTGGGCTGGCGACCTGCGACGAGTCCGGGCCACTCGTCGGTCGCCTGGCCACCCACCTACTCTCAGTGGACGACGGCACGATCCAGGTGCTGGCAGACGGACGCAAGTCTCCCCTATTCGAGGCTGATCGCGGACGCTGGTTGCAGGCGTGATCGTATACTGGCCTCGACCTGGTCGACAAAAGTCGTCTGTATCGCAACGGGTGATTCCGGAGGTTCGGCAACGGAATCCGTAGGGGGAGAGAGTCGCATGCGAAACGACTACATCGTGATCGACGCTGACGGGCACGTGAACGAAGATGCTGACGGCGGGCACGCCCTTGGCAGCCACTTAGACGCCAGGTTTCGCTCGCGCGTCATTCGGACTGGTGGCGACCCGCGCGATCGGGGCCAGGGCGGGAAGTACGGAAAGAGGCACGGCGATCCGGCGATCCACATAGAGGACATGGACGTCGAGGGCATCGACGTCGCGGCGCTCTACCCCACGAAGTTGTTGGCGATCTGCAAGATTGAGGACCATGAGTACGCCGTGGCCTTGTGCCGTGCCTACAACGACTGGCTGGCGGATTTCTGCAGCTATAGGCCCGATCGCTTGAAGGGCGTTGCCGTCCTCCCCATGGTCGAGCCGCGGGAGGCCGCCCGAGAGTTGGAGCGAAGCGTGACCGAGCTCGGCCACATCGGTGGAATGGCCCAGCCCTACGCCTACAACCACAAAGTTGCCGATGCGTGTTACGACGATCTCTACGCCTGCGCTCAGCAACTGGACGTGCCGATCGCGTTCCATGCTGGCGGTGAATCGCCGTCGTTGCCCGAGCGATTCGACACGTTCATTGAAGCGCACACCCTGGGGCACACCGTGGAGCAGATGACCGCGGCCACGCTGATCACCTACAGCGGTATCCTCGAGAGGTATCCGCGCCTCCGCGTGGCATTCCTCGAAGGGCTCGTCGGTTGGGTACCCATGCTGGCCGAGCGGATGGATGAAGAGTA
>JAERMM010000236.1 GCA_016844585.1 Chloroflexota bacterium
AGCCCCACCAGAAGTGCTCGCGAATGTACTCACTGGGCATCCGCTCGAGCTTGTGCATGTTCAGGATCCGCTCCGCCCAATGGATGTGGCGATCGTACTGGTCGTCCAGGATATCCAGGAAATGCGGGAGCCAGCCCACTTGCGTCTCGGCAAAGTAGAGGCGAAGGTTCGGGAAGCGGTCGCATACGCCGAAGAAGATCATCTGGAGCGCGTTGTTCGCGCCTCGCACCGCGTACTGGTTGAACTTCGTGAACGGATCGACGCCGGAGGCGAACTTGTGTGGATCGATCTCGAACGGGAAGACCGCGTGACCGGGAAAACCAACGTGGCAGGTCAGGGGCATGTTGAGGTCGAGTGCGGCCGCCCAAAAACGATCGTCCTCGACGGTCGGGATGTCCTTGCCGCTGGGAAACTTGTACAGGCACACGGCCTTCATTCCGGATCGAGCGGCGAACTCCAGCTCGGCGATGGCGTCGTCCAGGCCCGTATCCGGCAACATGCACATGCCAATGAGGCGTTCGGGAGCAACCGGACAGTACTCCTCGGCCAGGAAGTGGTTCCAACCATGGATCACGGCCTTATAGGCGGCATCGTCCGCGATCCCGCGGTAATACTTGATGCCCGTCGGGTAGGTGAAGAGGATTTCGCCGTCGACGCCGTCGATATCCTGCTCGTGGAGACGCTGCTCCGGCGTGCCGGCACCGGCCGACGTCTCCCAGCGGCCGCCATTGGGCGAGCGGTTCTCGTATGGCCGCCCGGTGAGGCCGCCGTGGAAGAGCTGGGGCTTTCCTTCGACGACGATTGTTGCATCGGTGCCGTCGTCCAGGCGAACGCTGTGGGGGGCCTGATCGCGGTACTTTGGCTCGATATGGGACACCCAACGCTCGGGAGCCAGTTGGAGATGGGAATCAGCCGAAATAACGCGCTTTGTTGCTACCATCGTCGTCGCCCCCTCGAAGAAACGTGCGGCTTTGACACCGTCGCTTGGTCATTTCCTGGGCTGATTTAAGCACGCGGCTGAACCGCCGTCAAGGGCTATTGGTGCTTGACACGGAATCCGAGCCGGTTGTTGAATGGGCCGCTCGAAAATGAACAACAAGGAGAGAACCAACGCGATCGATCACTCGCGGACGAGTTCAGCCCCCGGCTCTACTGGCGCTCATGATCGTCCTGGCCCTCGGTACAGCCATTGCCTGCGGCCCCCCAGGCTCCGATGGCAGGCGCGGCTCCCAGGGTCTGGCCGATGGCCGGTCTGGGCAGGCAGCCGCTCCCAAGGTACTGACGCTCGCGATTCCCAGAGAGCTGGACGCCTGGAATGCAGACCTGATCCGCGTGACCAGGGGTGGGGGCACCGCGGTGCTTGGCTACATTGCACACAACAGGCTCGTCGTCCAGGACGAGCATTTCGCCTGGGTGCCTGAGCTGGCTGTCGAGCAGATCTCGGTGGAGAAAGGGACCTGGCGCATCAACGCCGACAACACCATGGATACCGTCTGGACGATCCACCCGAACGTGGTCTGGCACGATGGTGCTCCCTTCACCTCAGCCGACCTCATGTTCACCTTCACCGTCATGAAGGACCCTGAAGTCCCGAACACCGTGGGCGCCGCGCTGCGGATCATGGAATCAGCCAGCGCACCTGATCCCCATACCTTCGCAATCCACTGGGTCCGGCCGTACGTCGACGCCGCCCAGGCTCCCTGGCTCACCGTGATGCCGCGACACTTGCTTGAGGAGGCATACGCCCGTGACAAGGTGGGCCTTCCGTCGCACCCATGGATGACGACCGATTTCGTAGGGCTCGGCCCCTATCGCGTGGTTCGCTGGGAGCGAGGCTCCCACATGGAGTTTGCGCCCTTCGATCGGTATTTCAAGGGCCGTCCGCCGCTGGACACGCTAGTTGTCCGTTTCATCGCGGACGACAATGTGATGCTCGCGGCCCTGCTGGCGGGCCAGTTCGACGTGATCCCGGCGACGTCATTCGACATGGGCGCGACACTGGATGTGCAGTCGCGGTGGGAGGGCACTCGCAATCGCATTGGTGGCAGTCTCACCGGGCGGCTCGTCACGCTCGAGCCCCAGCATCGAGTCGACTTCGCGCGTCCGGTCAATGGGTTGGCAAACCTGCTGGTGCGGCGCGCGGCCTATCAGGCCATCGATCGCGACCAGCTCGCTCATGTGATCAACCGCGGGTTCGCCCCGGCCGCGGACAGCTGGTTCTTTCCAGGTCACGAGCTTCGCCCCGCCATCGATGCGGCGATTCCAGCCTTCCCGCACGACTCGACTGCTGCGCAACAGCTGTTGCGTGAGGCCGGCTGGGCACGCGGAGCGGGTGGAACACTGCAGGTGGCAAGCGGCGAGTCGCTCGAGGTGCAGATCGCTACCCCTCGCCTTTACGAGCGTGAAGCCAATATCGTTGCGGACTACTGGCGGTCGGCCGGGGCTCGGGTCGACGAGCTGGTGATCAGCGCTGACCGCCTGGACGACCTCGAGGGGCTGGCC
This sequence comes from Chloroflexota bacterium, assembly GCA_016844585.1. Lineage (GTDB taxonomy): Bacteria > Chloroflexota > UBA6077 > UBA6077 > SHYK01 > JAERMM01. The sequence goes on from JAERMM010000236.1 coordinate 2,503, forward strand.
AAGCTGCCGGGCGCGAGGATGGCAACCCAGTCGCACGCCAATCTGATGACGGATCGCTTCCATTCCGGGTCTATCGCCGGGCCCGAAAACCGCTGGACGGGCCGCAATTGGAGCGGCTACGCGAACCCGCGCCTCGATGCCGTCCTCGACCGTCTGGTGGCGACGATCTCCGCCACGGACCGACTACCTCTGCACCGTGAGCTGCTGCGTGAGCAGCTGGGCAACCTGGTCCTCATGCCGCTGTACTGGGAATACAATCCCTTCTTCGTCGTGGGAGGCGTGACGGGAATTCGCGATGGGGGCGCCTGGAACATCTACGAGTGGGACCGGTCGAGCTAGGCGGAAGACGTCGCCGGCTGCTCAATTCGTCGGCCGACGGGTCACGAACTTCTGCGATTACGTACTAGTGTAGTGCGTCAAGCGGATCGTACTTTATCGAGGGCGGCGCGGCCGCGTTTGACCTTTTCGAGGATGTCGGAGGCCTTTGCCGTCCAGATGAAGGGCTTTGGTTGCAGGTTGTGATGGGCCAAATAGTCCGCGATTGCTTGTTCGAGTTCGGCGACACTACGAAAGACTCCGCGACGAAGCCGCCGGTCGGTGATGTCGCGGAAGAAACGCTCGACCATGTTTGCCCAGGAGGCGCTGGTGGGCGTGAAGTGAACGTGGAACCGGGGATGGCGCTCCAGCCACGCCCGCACGTCGGGATGTTTGTGCGTGGCGTAGTTGTCGACGATGAGGTGCACCTCCCGGTCCTGAAGAGTCTCACGGTCGATCAGGCGCAAGAATTTCAGCCACTCCTCGTGTCGGTGTTGTTTCATGCAGGTACCGATGACGGTGCCGTCTAACGGGTTGAGCGCGGCGAACAGGGTGGTGGTGCCATGGCGTTTGTAGTCGTGGGTCATCGTCTCGCCACGCCCCTTTTTCATCGGAAGGCCCGGTTGGGTACGGTCGAGCGCTTGGATCTGGGTTTTCTCGTCCAGCGACAGCACGAGCGCATGATCCGGCGGGTTGAGGTAGAGACCAACCACGTCCTCCAGCTTCTCGGCAAAGTGCGGGTCGTTGCTCAGCTTGAACGTTTTGATCCGATGAGGCTTGAGGCCGTGCTTTCGCCAGATGCGGCGCACGGTAGTTTCGCTCACGCCGCTCGCTTTGGCCATACTGCGGGTGCTCCACTGCGTGGCCTGGGGGGGCTTTTCTTGGGTGGTCTTGCGGACGATCTCCTGGACCGTTTCCGGCGGCAAGGACGGCTTGCGACCTGGGCGAGGGGCATCCTTCTCGATGCCGGCAATGCCCAGCTGGAGAAAACGAAGACGCCAGCGGGCGACGGTGGCCGGAGCCGTGGACAGGAGCCGAGCAATCTCCTGGTTTTGGCTTCCTTCCGCAGCCAGCAGCACTACCTTCGCTCGCTGGCAGACTCGCACAGAAACGGTCCGCCCGTGCACATAGCGGATCAGCCGTGCGCGTTGGGCTTCGGTAAGAACGATCGTGGGAGCAATCCGCATGCCGTGGCCTCCACCCACACCACTCCAGTGGCTCCCTTAAAGTATACTATTTCAGCCGCAGTACACTAGTTCGACGTAGCGATGACCTCGAACACGCGGATGTCAGCCGGGCTTTGAACATTGCCGGCCAGGTGCTGCTGCAACTTCGGCCGATCACAGCCGACGCCGAGTCCGCGTGCTCCATCGAGTCCCAGAGGACATGAAGCCCATACTCGCCACTGGCGGCGTCACCAAAGCAGGTCACGCCCTTGCACCCTGGCCTCGCCGCAATAGCCGGGACCAAATCGTTGGCCAAGGCCTTGGCTGCGTCGTGTTTTCCAGGACCGAACGCAAACCTCACGAGTCGTACATACATGGGAACCTCCTCACAAGCGCGCCCGCGACGACGTGCTGGAAGTATAGGCTGTGGAGGATCGCTGTCACTGGACAATCTACCAGGCCGACAAGGGACGGGCGCTGGCTGACCACCGTTATGGGCCAACGGGGCAGAATATGGGTGGCAGCAATCCTGGCTGTTACCAGAATCCGACGTTGGACCTGATCATCGACCGCCCGAATACAGCCATTGACCCAACCGACCAGCGCAGCCGCTATCGGGATTCCGTCCGCGTGCAGACAGAGCAGTTGCCGTTACTGCCGCTCTATTTCGACGTGCAGATGGCGCTGTTTCGCGCAGGGGTCACTGGGGTGAAGGGTGACACGAAGCCGACGACCAGCGTGGCCTGGAACGTCGCCGAATGGGATGCGACGTGAGCGCTACGTTGAGAGGGGACGAACTCGGTGTTATTGCGAATCGAGAGCAGCCACCTGAGAGTCCCGAACGGCCCCTCAGCTCGCGCCACCACGCATCCACGATATGAGCCGATGGTGTGGGGCAATGGCAACCTAGCCACGCCTTCTATGTACACTTGTGCGATGGCTGAGTACCTCAGGATTTGGGCCAGGACAGCCGTGGCAGCGGCCCGGCAAGCAACTTGGTCCCTGTCGAGGGGGAATGTCGTGGCCATCCCCGCACTGGTATTGGCATCCCTGGTGTTTCCTCTCCTTCTATCAATTCCAGTGCCCACTGACTCGTTTTCACGAGTTCTGATGGCGCTGGCCGGCGTGCTGCTGGCAGGGCTCATCGTTTTCACGGTACATGTCGGGTACTCGGTTCTGAGAACGCCCTTTGTGCTGTCGCGGCAGCAGGCCCAAGAGATCGATGTCCTCCACGCCCAGAACGAGGATGTCCGGTCACAGCTTCAGAGTTTGTTATACGCCCGGCCACTCCTTGTCCTAGGCGACCCCATCTTGTTCCCGCGCGAAACGTTCGATCGTCGGAGGCGTGGGTTGACCCCGACACCGGGATCCCTCTTTCGGATCAAGGTAGCCAACAAAGGGGAAGGGACAGCCTACGGTGTATCCGTTCGAGTGACCAACAGCGACCCGCCAATCCGCGGCAACCTAAGTACGCCGCTCATGTTGACCGATGATCGTCAAAACCCGCCATCTCGGGAGTTTGATTTGCCCCCCGGAGACATCAATGCGGTCAACGTCGATGTTGCTCACACTGAGTCAGACCGCCCGGGCACGATCTTTCTGGATAGCGCGATTCCCGACTGGGACGGGAACTTGCAGGGCACCCGTTTCCGTCTGTCCATAACGGTGAGCGCCAAGACAGATTCGGTCCCAGTGACCAAGAGCTACGTGGTTGGCGCTGCCGCCAAATGGATTGGGCACACGACCAGCGAGTTGACCATGGTCGAGTTGGAAGTGGGCGAACCCGGACACTAGAGCGGAAAGAACCGATGTATCGAGCAAGTAGCGCCTCATAGATCGTCGATAGGTGGGGTGGGTTTGCTCTCATGCCTGATCCGATCGAGGGCGTCAAGCATCTCGTCCGCGTCCAGATCACTCCAAGCGCCCGCAAGAGCCAGCGCCCTTTCCACGCCGGATTTCCCTGACGATTTTTCCAGCTCCTCCTCATCAGCGACGTAACGCACCATATCTTCGCCATCCTTTCTGACAGGGACTCCGATCAGAGGTTGATCGCAACGAACAATCATGCTGTTGGGTTGTTCAATCATCTTCTCCGCCGCCCTTTCATATCACCTCCCCATTATCCCACGCCTTGGATTGTTGGACGGAACTGTGCTTGGCCCGTCAGAGCAATCTGACCGAGCTCGACAGGACTTCGATCGAGCGCCCATCGCAGTAACCCGAACTCGACGCGTGAGGCGCAGGATTTTCGGCGCCTGAGGTTCCGGCCGGATTGCGATTCAGGCTGGCCCATTCTCATCTGGGGCAGTCCGCGGTTCATGGCTGTTGACGGGCGGCACTACCCGGGGTATAGCGCGCGGTAGCGGGCGTACTGCTCATAGATCGAGCGCACGTAGGTGCGCGTTTCCGCGAAGTCGATGGCCTCGACGAAGTCATCGGGATCCACCGAGAGGTTTCCACCAGCCCAGCGTCGGGCATTGCCAGGGCCGCCGTTGTAGGCGGCGAGCGCGAGAAGCGGACGCTGACCCATGTCGGCAATCTGATTGGCGAGATACCACGCCCCCATCGCGATGGCCTCGCGTGGGCGGAAGAGGTCATCAACGTCGAAGTCTGCGCGGCCCTGGGCGCGGGCCACCTCGCGCGCCGTAGACGGAATGACCTGGCTCAGTCCACGGGCATCGGCGGACGACTTCGCGTGGTCGCTGAACCAGCTCTCCTGACGGAGCAGAGCCAGCAACAAGTGAGGATCGATCCCGTATTGCTGGGCGCTCGCCTGCACCAGGATGGAGAACGCATCGGGGTAGACCAATCGCTGCAAGCACTGGGGGCCACGATCGGCAGACCGAGCTGGGCTTGCCGCGCCGACGCGGTTTGCGAGGTGTATCGACGCGGGATAGAGTCCGAGCGACCTGGACCCTCGGCTCAGCGAATAGAGGGCGCGTGGTCGGGATGCGAAGACGGTCGCTCCTTCGAGCGCCTCGGAAAGCCCTTCATCCCGCAGACTGGCGCTGAGGAGAAGGCTCACGCGAGCTAGCCGCTGTTCGGCGAGTCCTGCTTGTTCGGCACCAGCCCAGGAATCAATCCAGCTCGTACACGCCGCAACATCGTCTGCGCCGCCGGCGCCGAGCCCGCTGCCTGAGCGGTTGGCATATGGCTCGGCGCCCAGACCGAACGCGGAGAGGTCCCGTGCCCGCAAGCCCTCGTAGCCGACTGGATCAAGCGCTGCGGCCTCCGCGAGCACCTCAGAGGCCGCTTCAGCATCACCGCGGCCAAGAGCGCCGCGCCCCAGCCAGAAGAGCCCCTGTGCCCGCGCCTGAGGGTCAGGATGTTGCGTGGCGAGCCGACGCCAGGTCTCCCGAGCGGACGCCGCGTCTCCGCCGTAAAGCTGCAGCGAGGCAGCCCGCAGCAGCCCGCGTCCCGCCTGGGCCGATGCAGG